>JAICXS010000362.1 GCA_025934615.1 Nitrospiraceae bacterium | reverse complement strand
TCATCGGGAATTTCGATGTCGAATTCTTCTTCAAAGGCCATGACTAATTCGACAGTATCCAACGAGTCCGCTCCAAGGTCCTCGACAAAGGAGGCCTCCGGAACGACTTCATCCTCATCGACGCCCAGTTGCTCTGCGATGATTTTCTTGACGCGATCCTCGATCGCCATGGGTTTCTTCACCTCCTCCATATCATCCTCCTCTTCCCAGCCTTGCGGCTTTCCTCAACGGTTCTTTTTCATCGTGATCTGTCTCATCGCGCTCAAGCCATGAGCATTCCGCCATTCACATGAATGACCTGACCGGTAATATACCCGGCATCATCGGACACGAGAAATCGCACGGCTGCCGCAACATCCGATGGCTGCCCGAGGCGACCCAAGGGAATTTGTTTTTGCAACAGGTCCTTCACGTCCGCCGATAATCCTTGCGTCATGGGCGTATCGATAAATCCCGGAGCGACCGCGTTCACGGTGACCGATCGGCTCGCATATTCACGCGCCACCGTCTTTGTAAATCCTATCACGGCCGCTTTCGATGCGGCATAATTGGCTTGCCCGGCATTTCCCATGACGCCGACGATCGAAGCAATGTTGACAATGCGGCCATACCGCTGCTTGGTCATCGGCTGCATCACGGCTTTCGTACAGTGAAAGGTCCCGTTCAGATTGACTTGGAGCACAAGGTTCCAATCCTCCTCTTTCATTCGCACCAAGAGGCCGTCCCGAGTGATCCCGGCGTTGTTCACAAGGATATCGATCTTGCCCCATTCTTTGAGGACATGATCGGCCATCGCTTTCACGTCGTTCCAGTCCGCCACATTCACCTTAATATTGAGTGCGCGGCGCCCCAGTTTTTTAATCGTCTCAACGGTTTCTTGAGCCCGACCCGGATCCATATCGGCGACGGCGACGTCCGCTCCATCCTGGGCTAAGGCTTCCGCAATGGTCCGGCCGATTCCCTGCGCGGCACCCGTGACAATCGCAATTTTTCCATTCAATGACATATCGAGTCCGTTCTCATTACTCGTTGCTCGCTCATCGTCATCTGATCCTAGATACCGTTTAACGATTCACGGTTAACGCCTTCACCGTCGCATCGAGCGACTGCGAATCCTGCACATTCAACGTCGTCGCGTCCCGCGCAATGCGCTTCACCAAGCCGGTCAACACTGTGCCGGGCCCGACCTCAATGAAAGTCTTCACCCCCATGCCTTGCATCACCTTAATCGACTCTTCCCACAGCACAGGAGAGGGAAGCTGCCGAATGACCGAAGCCTTTAGGTCGGCAGCCAGACGTAATGGTCTTGCCTCGGCATTGTTGATCAGCGGCATTTTCAAACCCGACCAGATCGCGCGATCGACATCATGAGCCAAACGGTTCGCCGCGTCTTGCATCAAGGGGGTATGGACCGGCACACTGACAGGTAACGGGATCGCTTTGCGGCACCCTTTTGCCTTCATCAACTCGATCGCTCGTTCGACAGCGGCCTTATCCCCCGCGATGACAATTTGTCCGGGACAATTAAAATTGGCCGGCGACACGATACCGATTGAAGCGGCTTCGCGGCATGCTTCATTGACCACTTCTTTGGAGACGCCTAATACAGCCGCGACGAGGCCCCGTCCAGGAGAAACGGCCTCCGCCATGTATCGGCCCCGTTTCTGAACCAGTGAAACCGCCGTGCCGAACGTCAATCCACCCGCTGCGACCAAAGCCGAATATTCTCCTAAACTATGACCGGCCACGGCGATGGACCGGATTCCGGCCGGCTCGAACGCCCGAAGCGCAGCAATGCTCACCGTGAGAAGCGCAGGCTGAGTGTACTCGGTCGCGTTCAGCCGATCGGCCGGACCGTCAAAGCACAATTTAGCGATGTCATACCCCAGAATCCCGGTAGCCTCTTCATAAACATTCCGGACCTCCGGCACAACATCATAAAAGGCTCTGCCCATCCCGACAGACTGCGATCCTTGACCGGGAAAAAGCAACGCGAGATCGGGCGTCATATCGGGGCTAGATATGAGGGAAACCAGGGCTCAATGTCAACGGGAAAAAGGTTTCTGAGCATTCAGCAATCAACCGCTATCCGTCAGCAAACTTGCCTGAAAAATGAGACAAAAACAGATCGTGTCACGGAATAAAGTCGTTGCAATCCCGCGCGTGGGCCGGATGCTCAAAAAGCTTGTCCAGCGACGCCGCAGAGGAGAAGAAACCGCAAGCGTACCTATTTATACCCGCCCGACCCAAGCGCGAAGACGCGCTCCTCCCGAGGGGGTATGTTGAGGATTTCTTCTCCCCGAGCTGGACGCTTTCTCAGCATCCTGCATGCTACTACCAGCGGATCAGCGCAGACGCCCACGTCAGTCCCGCGCCGAACGCACCGATCATTACCAGACTGCCGTCCTTGATTCGTCCGGCTTTCACCGCCTCATCGAGCGCCAACGGAATCGACGCGGCGGACGTATTGCCATATCGATCGATGTTCATGAACACTTTCTCCATCGGCAACTGAAGCCGCTCTGCCACGGCTTTCAGGATACGGATGTTGGCCTGATGCGGCACATACAGATCGATATCATTGACCGTAAGGCCATGCGCCGACAACGTTTCACGCGCTATCTCCTCCAGCGTCTTGATCGCTACTTTGTATGTTTCGTTCCCCTTCATTTTTAGATACTGCGCATTTTCTGCAAGCATTTTCTCGTTCGGAGGCATGGTCGATCCGCCGCCAGGCACACAGATCAACTCTCCCAGTCCACCATCCGAACGCAGATGGGTGGACAAAATGCCCCGATTGCCTTCGGCCGGGCCCACAACCGCAGCGCCAGCCCCGTCACCAAAAAGGATGCAAGTGCTGCGATCCGTCCAGTCGGTAATCGCCGACATGACCTCCGCACCGACAACCAAGACATACCGCGAACCGGTCTTGACGTAGGCATCGGCCACCGACAGCGCATAGACAAACCCACAACAGGCCGCTGAGAGATCGCACGCCGCGGCGCGCCGTGCTCCCAATTGTGTCTGCATAAGGCATGCAGTCGACGGCAAGGGTTGATCGCCCGTGCAGGTCGCCACCAAAATAAGGTCAAGATCGGTGGGCTCAACTCCGGCCGCGGTTAAAGCCTGTTGGGCGGCACGCGTACCCAGATCCGAACAGGCTTGACCGGGAGCGGCGATGCGACGTTCTCGAATGCCCGTTCGTTCAACAATCCAGGCATCGTCCGTCGCCACCATCCGTTCCAGATCGGCGTTGGTCAGGACCCGATCGGGAACATACGCGCCGGTGCCGATGATTCTGCTTCTTATGGGGATGATGGTGGGGAGTCTCCTCGTTTCCCGGCAAGGCTTTCTTCGATATCGCGTTGGATCAATTCATGCAGTCGGC
>JAICXS010000305.1 GCA_025934615.1 Nitrospiraceae bacterium | reverse complement strand
TGTTTGGTTCAGCTTCCGGGCTATGTCGTGCGTGATGCTGTCGCCGATGTGCTCCACATCCTTGATACGGCGGGCCTGGCCCACGGGATCTTGAAAATTTTCCATCATGTCTAGGAGTAACCGGCTGCCCTCGATCATATTGTGGGCCGCCTTTTGAAACATCTCGAAGAATGCCGTCTCTCTTGGAATCAACCCAAACATTGGAACCTCAGTCCTAACAGTGTTTAGTTCTCAGTTTTGGTGTTCGACTCTTTAGAACTTCCCAGCCCAAAATTAAAAACTCCTAAGTCAAATTGTGCCTGTCACCACCGCACGAGCCCGGTTCCCCAGGTCAATCCGCCGCCAAATGTACCGAGAAGCAGGAGATCTCCCGATCGGAGGCGCCCCTCCCGATTGGCCTGATCTAACGCAATGGGGAGTGACGCGGATGACGGGTTTCCAATCCGATCGATTACTGAATACAGTTTTTCAAGAGGAAGGCCTAGACGCCTACCCAGCGCCGACAACAATCGCCCATTCGCCTGATGAAATATCGCTAGGTTCACGTCCTCGAAACTGTAGCCAAACTCTTTCATGAGGTCATTCAGCGCACCCGCCAGCCGCTTGACCGCCGTTCTGAACAACGGCCCGCCGTGCATACGCAGAACATGTTCCTGGTCCTCGATCGTCTTCAGCATCGTGGGCTTCCGAGATCCCCCCGCCGGAATACCGATCAAGCCATGGCGCGCACCGTCTGCATAGAGTCGGATGCCGAGCACGCCGGACGACGGGAGGCCTTCCTCCCCTTGTACAACCGCGGCCCCGGCCCCATCGGAGAAAAGAACCGCCGTCGCCTCATCATCCACGTTCAAGAATCGTGATTTAATTTCGGCTGCTACGACTAAGCATCGCTGAAATTGTCCGCTTCGTATAAAGCGATCCGCCATCGAGAGCCCATAGAGAAAACCTGAACATGAGGCCGCCAAGTCGAAGGCAGCGGCCTTCTCGAGCCCGAGCCGGGTCTGTAGAGCACACGCCGTCGAGGGCAGTATGCGATCAGGAGAGGTGGTCGAGAGAAGGACCGCTTCGACCGAGGCCGGGTCGATACCTGCCGACTCACATGCCCGCCGTGCCGCCTGTTCCGCCAAATCGGATGTCCTCTGCTGCGGAGCCGCCCAATGCCGACTTCGAATGCCGGTTAATCGAAACGCGGCCTCGGCGTCGATTGAGAAACTTCGACAGATTTCGGCGTTATCCACCCGTCGCTCGGGCAAATATGAGCCTGTTCCGATAATCCTACAGTACATACGTTATTTAGCCTAAGGGCTTTATAAAGGTCCGACAAAACCTGGCCGGAATTATAGGGATCACTAGGGGAAGCGTCAATCAGAGTTGCATTTATATTAATCCTTTGCTACGGTTGTACTCTCTTCACGTGCTTGCCGGATCGTAGCGCTTTTCGCTTCTAAGAGGCCTTGTCCATGAGATCACGCTGGATTTTCTATACGCTCATTGCGCTGCTCAGTGTTTCGGTGAGCTGCTCTAGTTCATCCAAAACTGCCAAATCGAGCGGTAAGGCATTGAGTGGAACCGACGAGCAGATCTTTATCGGAGATACGGTTGAGAAGAACTACGATCCCAATGTCATTATGAAACGAGCCGAGTCGTTCTTTGACAAAGAAGACTACGCGGAAGCAATCATCGAATATCAACATTTCTTGGATTTGCACCGCGTGCACACATTAGCATCGTATGCTCAATTCAAACTTGGGGAAAGCCATTTTAAGCAGGTGAAGCGGATCGATCGTGACATCGATCCCATTTACAAGGCGCTTGAGGCCTATCAGAAGCTACGGAGAGACTATTCGGGCAGCCGTTATGATTCCGAAGCGGGGGAGCGGATCCAGTCTTGTCACCGGATGATCGCTCAATCCTATCTCTTTGTCGGACAATTCTATTATCGACGCGATGCATACCTGGCCGCGGCGCACCGCTTCGAAGCCATTCTCAAACAATATCCCGATATGGATGTGGCCGGTGACGCCTTGTATTATTTAGCGCTGACCTATAAAGAAATCGGGGCAGAAGATTGGGCTCGAGAAAAACTGATGGCGTTCACTGAACGTTACCCCAACCATTTGCATGCTTCAACAGGACAGAAGCTGCTGGCCGCGCTCAATGCGAAACATCCGACTGAGGCAGTCGCGCAGGCGACGGTTCCTTCATCGGAGACAACCGCAAAGGTTCCGTCATCCGTCCACGCCGGTTCTTCTCAGGAGCCGTCCCGCACCTTCTCGCCGGCAACAGCGCTCACCCCCGGGTCAGAACCTGCTATTCGGTCGAGTGGGACGACGCTGTGCCGTCTCGGCGTCTGGTGCTGATTGATTTGCTGAACCGGGTCCTCGTTCTCGACTCAAAAGATCATTAACCTAGCCAGGAGACGACACTTCCTGTTTCTCTCGCCTACGGCCTTGGTGGAAGCCTGCCTGTTTGAATAACCCTGCTCTCCTGTATCAACATGAGGTCTGAAAACGCTGATGGCGCTTCAACTGAACCTAACGGCTCTTCGAAGAAGGTCCTTGGTCGATGCTGTGACGAGTCCTTTCGCTTTTGCATAAAACGTTTGGTACGTTTCCCGCCCTTTAAACACGTCATAGTACAGATGAATCACGTCTTGGTACCGACTGGAGAGCCGATGGCACAGCCAGGGAAATGTGTAGATGATGTGAGCGAGTCGGGTAGCCACATGAAATTCAGGATAGATTTCTCGGCGAACGGCCGCGTCATAGTCTAAAAGGCTGCGATTCTGATCGGAAAAGATGCCTAGCACTGCGTCGGCAGCCATTTGGCCTGATCGGATAGCATAATAAATCCCTTCTCCAAACAGCGGATCGACAAGATGCGCCGCATCTCCGATCAATAGGGCGCGGCCGCAGACGAGACTCTGTGTGGACAACGCATCGGGATGATCGTAGAGCGGGAGCGGGTGTCCACAGGCAGGTGGAATGTCGAGTGTGGCGAGTGCCTGATCATGCACAATAAATCGATGGAACAGTTGTTTGAGGCTCGATGGCCGGCCATGGAAGTCCCCGATGCCGATGGACAGTCGATCCTTTTTAGGGAAGACCCAGGCATATCCGCAATTCGTCGCCCCGACGTCCACCACAATACGCCGCTCTCCCGGATACGATGACACGCGATCGGTCCGGACTTCGCTTTCCAAGGCAGGGCTTCGCCGCACGCGGCGTCCGGTAAAGAGGCGCTGAGCTACACGGCTATTCGCACCATCCGCCCCAATCACCACCTTCGCCCGATAGCATCCGCGCGGCGTTCTGGCTTCTACCCCATCGACTAACGTTTCACAATCGAGGACCGACTCATTCTCATAGATCGTTGTCCCGGCATCCCGCGCTTTTTGAACTAACAGATGATCGAACCGATCGCGCATCACCATATAGGCAATGGGACCATCGTCATCGATGATCAGTGGCTCTTTACCTTGGTAGGTAAATTGGACGCCATGGATCGTCTGCTCCACGACCGAGTGAAATTCCGAGGTGAGAATCTGATCGATGCGCGCAGACAGTCCGCCGCCGCAGACCTTGTAGCGAGGATGGGCATCCTTTTCGAGCGCAATGACTGAGATACCGGCTCGGCTCAGCTCATACGCCGCCGTGGCACCGGCCGGTCCGAGGCCCACCACGAGAACATCGCACACTTTGGCCTCAGACAAGGTCTGCATGCCTTAAGATGTACGGATGCTCAAACAGGTCATCCAACAAGGCCGCAGGTGAGGTAAAAACGGAAGCGTACCGATAATTCGCCGCCGAACCCTGAGCCAGCCAAGACCGGCTCTCTCCCATGGGTACGTTGAGGATTTTGGCGTACCGAAAACGACGCTCGGGAAGGGCGCATCTCGGTGCGCCTGGGGTTGGGTAGGTGAAATGGCACCTGTTTCAGCATCCTCACTGGCCGAGGTACCAGCCGAT
>JAICXS010000117.1 GCA_025934615.1 Nitrospiraceae bacterium | reverse complement strand
TCCGCACGTTTCTTCACCTCATCTTTTTTGAAATTTAGGCCCATGCTCCGCAACTTCGTGGCCTGGTCCTCGGAAAGGCCCAAAGGTTCCTTCGCCTTGAGAATGTGCCAAATAAATTCCGCGGCATCCGGCCGCCCATGGCCATGTCCTTTATGCCCTTGACCTCTATAACCATGACCATCGGCCCAACTCATCGTACTGGAAGCCGCCATCCAAGTGATTGCCAGCACCACTACGACGCTCAAGAAGAATGCTTTTTTGCGCATTGTCTCGCCCTTCATCCTCAACCTCCCTCTCATGGTGTTGATAAACATTGATGAAGCCTACGTTACCAAAGAAGTCCTATGAGATGCTTTTCTCTTGTGTAACGCTTTGTAACAAAGTATTGGCCCGCCGTGCTGATATGACTTCTTCGCAAGTTGATGGTCCTCTAGTACCGAATGGTCCGTTCAATGCCGGTCCCAGGAACATCTTGTTCTTTGGCACTCCGCCAGTGCGGCAAGCGATTCAGCGAACATTTCACAAGAAGCCGTTCAGATGAACGCAACACAAACGCAACCGGATCAATCGACCACCGTCAAAGGCGGCCATCATGATCATCATCAGCACCATGGGGGAGGACAAGGAAGCCAGCCTGGGAGCGTGTCTTCTCAAGTCAGTTCCGTGGCGTGAGCTGCAAGAGGAGATTACTGGGCGGGCATATCATTCAATGAGAGGACCGGCAGGTGATTTTAAGAGGAACGGCGAACGATTCGATCAGCACCGCGATGGTGTTCTTGAGAAAGTCTTCGGCCAAAGTGAGATCCTAGCTCGCCCCGGATAATTCCAGAACGAGATGGATCTTAACTGGTCGTCGGTGTGCCCAAAAAGTTTAGGAGGGACGTGGAGAAGAGGGTATTGAGCGCTCTGGCGGAAGCTTGATACGAGGTCTGATATTGGCTTAGTTGTGCAATTGCTGTCGCCATATCTATGTCTTGATCTTTAGAGAGCGCCGCTTGCAGCGTGGTACTGGCGTCGGTTAAAGCGGTTTTCGTCGTGTTCAACCGATTCTCCAGCGCCCCAACCTCTCCCTGCGCATTTGCGACCTGCGAGATGGCTTGATCCATATCGGCGATTCCCGTTTGAATACCGGTGACATCATTGGCCCCAAGTGCGGTCAGCAAATTGGCGATAGAACCAAAGACATCCGTGGTCGGGCCGCCAAAAATCTGACTCCCAGGAATCGTGACTTGAATCGTGTCGTTCTGTCCCACGGCGATCGACTGTGTCTCGGCATTGCCGCTATACGTCACCGTATCCCCCGACGTCACGGCATAGGGCTGTATATCCGTTTTGGTGCCCGCAAAAATGGATTGCCCATCGGCCTGCGTATTGGCGAGCGCCACGAGTTGCCGATCGATGTCGCGCACTTCTGTCGCAGCGGCCAGGCGATCATTGGCGGTACTGGTTCCGCTTGCCGAGGCCACCGCCAATTCTTTCACGCGACTCAGTAAGTTGCTCACTTGGCTCAGCGTACTATCCGCCATATCCAGACGCGACGTGCCTCGATCGATATTGCGGAGCCATTGAGTTGCTTGAGAAAGACTGGACTTCGTGCTTACGATGCGGCCGAAGGCTTCCGGATCGTCTGATGGCGTATTGACGCGCCTGCCGGTCGAAACTTGCTGTTGCGCCGTGAGCAAATTCCGGCTGACCTGCTGAAAATTTGAGAGTAAGAGCTGATACGATTGCTGATCGGTCACCCGCATGGCTTCTCCCTTTATTGCTTTAAGGAAAGTATCGTCTGCATTAGTGTATCAGCAGTCGTTACAATTCGGGAGGCCGCCTCGAAAGCCCGTTGATATTGCATCATATTAATGAGTTCCTGATCCATGGAGACCCCGGACACTTCGGCCCGGTGTGCTTGGAGTTGGTCATCCAGTAACTGTTGTGCTTTCAGATTCTGGTTGGCTTGGTCGGCTTGCGAGCCGATTGAAGCAGCGGTAGATCGATAGTATCCATTGAAAGTCATTCCAGAAAGGCCAGACACGGTTGTGGTTTGCAGATTCACGAGGGCCAAGGCATTCACATTATTGCCGGGTATGCCCGCGGCGGTGCTCGACGCGGCAATCTGTCGGCCATCGGTAATCGCGACGGCCATCGTGGAAGCCGTCGTGCCGCCGGGGACAAAGAAGTTGATCGCGGTTGAGCCATCTAGACCAAAGCCGGCTTGGTGCTGCGTGTTGACTTGCGTCACCACCTGTTGAGCCAGCGTGTCCAGTTGTCCCTGCAGCGTGGGAATGATCTGATCGCGAGCATCGAGGAGACCTTTGAGCCGTCCGCCCGTTATGACCGCGTTCAGTGTGCTGGTGCTCCCCCCGATCGTATAATCGACATCAAGGAATCCGTGGTTTGAGGAGTTCGGCACGGCTGTCAGCGCGTGACTGAGATTCTTACTGACTAATTGCTGTCCCTGCGCTGTAAAAACGCTCACTTGCCCCGTGGCGTCTTCGATCGAGGAAATGTTAATTACATTGCTAAGTGAATTCAGCGTCCGATCCCGTTCATCGCGAAGATCGTTCGCCTGCTGCCCACTGGCTTCGGCTTGAGCAATTTGATTGTTCAATTGCGCGATTTGTGTCGTATAGGAATTGATATCCGTGACTGCCTGACCGACGGACTGATCGAGCGAATGCTGCTCATCCGTTAATTGAGTATCGTTCTGGTGGAATTGATTGACCAATGCTTGCGCTGAGCTCAAAGCCACTGTCCGTGCCGTCACATCTGAGGGACTTGTGGCGACATCTTGCAGCGAGCTGAAAAAATCGTTCAACGCCGACCCAATGGTGGGGCCTTGCGTATCGCTGAACAGAGATTGGATCGTATTGAGCGCATCGTTTGAAGCGGAAAATTCGCCGAGTTGCTGCTGAGACAAGGTCAATTGTTGATTGACAAAGATATCGACCTGCCGCTTGATTTCCGTGACCTCGACACCGGTCCCGATCTGCCCCGGCCGGCCATTCACCGGCGACGTCTCTGCTAAGACGGCATCCTGCCGTGAATAGCCTGGGGTATTGACATTGCTTAAATTTTGCCCGGTGACGGACAGGGCCTTTTGATAGGCGAAAAGGCCGGAGGATCCAATACTGAACAGATTCGTGATTCCACTCATGTCGCCACGAGAAAGCAAAGCGAATGCCATTTTCTCGCCATACGGAAACTCACGTCTCGTACTATTTAGTACGCTGAATATTTGAATATTATGAGCGATGAAGTAGGCGGACACGGGCCTGGTGCGATTGTCGCGCTTGACGGTGGGCAAGATTAACTATGGGACCAGGTCATTTATTCCTAGATGCTCTAAACTCGCTGACGCTCATTTCATTATACAATTCAGGCAGTGTCCTGCACGGCCATGGAGGAGGACGGCGATGCCTCGACGCAGAATGTTCTTACGGTATGCGAAACCGATTGCGGTGATGGTACTGACTGCGGCGATGAGCTGTTGGGGGAGAGACGAAAGCCGAACCGCTTGATCGTCTCGTGGAAGAGGGAGTTCAGATCCTGAAGGAGAAACACGAAATCGTGCATCTTCAGATAACTCGGCAAGTGGATGTGAGGCAGGCTCAAGAGATGCTGCTGGCAAGCAGGCAACGGTGGGAGGAATACGCTCAAAAGCTGCCGCCTCAGAAACAGGCGGCCATTTTCGAACGAATCAAGCGCAAAGAGGCCATGGTTCTGGCTGATCTGCAACGGAAGTGGGCCGCAGAGGGGCTTCAGTTGCGAAAATAAGGCAGCGGACCGTTGCCCAAATATTTGTCCTCATCGTTTTCACCGCAAAAGATATTTTTGGTTCGTCGACAGAGCTTTCGATGTCGAGATTAAAGGAAACGGCTGGTCGCCGCCTGATGGGTTGGAATCGGTGGACGTGAGGTTTTTAACGGTGAGGTCAATTGGAGCGGGACTTGTTAGAAACGCGGCTAGCCATGAAGTAAATGATGAGACACGGTATTGCCATGCATACAGCCAAACCTATTCCGATAATAGGATTGACTGCCGCACCTGTATCCCCCGCGTGCTCGCTTTCAGCAACTGTCCTGCCGCTGTACACCAACATAGTGAATCCTACCAGTAGCCATTCACCGGCCCCCAGCAGGCCGCCGCGCGACCACACCGTGGAAGCTGCCGTGGCTCCAGTGAGGACGGCGTATGTGGTCAAGGCCCAGCCACCTAAGAATGTTGTCATGACGAACAGTGGAGAAACATCCCTTTGGCCTATCACAAGGCCGAAGATGATATAGATCAGAAACCCAGAAAAGAGACCGACGAGCAAGGCGGACAGTACCCTCATCACATAAGACTACTGCTTTTCTTAAGTCCCTTCCATACGAAGCGATTACTTCCCGCAACCTAGTAAGGCTTGAACGTTCCCTGGTTCAGGGAATCCTCTTTGTGTCGGTCTCTACCGCTGACACAAATCACGATTCGAATTCGTCCTGTCAAAGAGATATGGAGCGAGGCTGCGTACTGCCATCTGGCGCTTCGGCAGGTCGTGAAGCAGTCAACCGGGGCATCTGATCGCAACCGGCCGTCATGGAAAGGGAAACGAATCATAAGTCTTGATTAAGTGGTGCGCCCGGCAGGAATTGAACCTGCAACCCCCAGATCCGTAGTCTGATGCTCTATCCATTGAGCTACGGGCGCTGCGTGAGTGGTCTTACGATAACGTTGGCAAGGCCGGCGAAGAGAAGGATTTCGTTTCAGATATCTTGATGACACATCTATCCGAGGTGATTTCCGTGCGCCCCTTGGTGTGTTGAATGTGCATTTCAAACGGAAGACTATACATTTCGATCATCGTGAGGAGATGGATCCGGTGCTCAATTTACTGTATTCGTCGGCACACCAGACCAAAACAGTGCCGCAAGGTGTCGAAGGTTACCCCATCTGGTAGGCCTGCTTCAAGTACCGGCCGCCTGATAGTAAGGTCGGTCCCGACCATGGCGTTGATGGTTTAATGACGGACATGAGAAAGTCCGGCGTATTGCAGGAACCTGACTATGACTGTCTGAATGAAGCATTGTTCAAATGGTAATCGAGGAAAGGTTTTGAATGAAGCCGGTTAGAGGTTACGAAACGCAACACGCTCACCATCGGATAATGGCGAGCGTGTTGCATTGATGAAAATCGTGTTTGTCTTTAGCGGTGGTTTCGCCACCTCAGCAGCCCCAACCCTGCGAGCCCCGACCCGAATAACAGCAGGGAGGCAGGCTCAGGTACGCTGCCGCCGCCCACCACACCACCTGCCGTGAGTTCTCCACTGAAGGCCAATGACAGGATTTGGTTACTCGAATCTCGATCGACCACCGTCATGCCGCCTGTTGCGGTAAAAACATTGTGGGAAAAGTTTCCATTGATGTCCGATGTGAGCAGCCCCAGCGAGCTTCCAAATGGAGTAAGCGTATTTCCGTTTTCTGCCTCGCTGAGGGCCGTGGACGTCACGAGGAAAGGTAGAAATCCAAAAACCGCCGGTTGGGGTCCTGTTGGGGCGCGTGTGTGATTCCCGTCTTCCGCAAAGGCGACCAGTCCGCCGCCTGAATTGACATAGGCCAGGATGTCGGCCGACCGCGCGTTTAAAGCCTGAAGGTCGGCACCCGTCAGCGTACCGCCGTGATCCGAAGGGATCAACAGCGCGCTATAGAGAGACAAATTAGTCGTCGCAAACGTGGCGGCATTGACCTCGACGTAATGGTTCCCCGGGGTCGTGCCGGCGGTATAGCCACTATTCTGGAGTCCGATCACGGAATCGAGGTGATCGCCGAGTGAGAGGTTACTGGTATTACTTTCCAGAAACAGAATGGGGGCGGTATTGCCGTTTCGCGCGAACGTGAGACTGTCCTGAATGATGTGCTGTGCACCGACGGTGTTCCCTGATTGCGCATGAAAGTCAGGATCGTGACCTGACACGAACACATTTCCGGCAAAGGAAAGTGCCGGTAGCATAAACAATCCTGTCGCCGCCACGAATTGGAGCGCCAGCTTTGTCGTCACTGCCACTTTTATCATGGTCATCCTCCTCCATGGTGTAATTGACTGGATGGAAACAGCTAACACCACGCAAAGAGTTTGCCATTGGCTAAGCCATCGTGAATACGTAGATATACCCCAAGCGCATATTGCTTGTGTAAAGTTTGTCGGCAGTGATGGTGTGCGTGCAAACACAAGTCTCCTACGCCCGTGGACGGCTAACGCTCAGTCTAATAAGGGAGATTGAAAGTGAACGCCTCATCAATCTTGGTAATCATGTGTTAACTTTTCCGACGGTGCGCTCGACAAAGGGAGCCAAAATCCCTGAAGGACGATAAGTTCTGTGCCGAGACTGCTTCTCGAATGTGCCGAAATTAAGATATTGATCGATGCAGAAAAATAGGAAAAGACGAAGTGAAAAGATCAAAGAATCCGTAGTCTTTGCGTTACATCGACTACGGGCGTGTGGCGAGTG
>JAICXS010000088.1 GCA_025934615.1 Nitrospiraceae bacterium | reverse complement strand
CTCATGCGTGCGGACCCGCATGGGAACAAGGCAATGCAGGTGGAACGAGTCCGGCTAGGCCGCCGACAGGGTGAGGGGCTGCGCCTGCCGTGACAGGTCGCCTAGAACACGTTGTCGAGCCGTGAGAAGACGCTCGGCTGAACTTATTCGAAAGGAAAAGCCGGACAGCTCCTGTGCTACATAAACCGGACAAGTTAAGGTGCTCTCTACAGCCTCAGTAATAAAGCTTGACGGCGCGGACTATTGAGCCTAGCATCACCACATGTCGTTCTGAGCTCGGTCGACTTTCCTATCTCTCGCGCATCTCATTCTCACCTGCGCGTCTGATTCTCAGTCCACTGCTTTTACGCCATAGGTCTTCGTCTGATCCGTCGATTTCGACTGTATGGGATTTTGCTGCAGTCGATCATATGACCGGGTGGGCACTGTCTACTTCGTAGAGCCTTCCGGAGGCCCTGCAGGCAAAGTGCGCTTCGACGCTGGCTGCCGGCAAGGTTGCCGACTTCGCGGATGACGGAGGACACCGTGAAACATTAGAGCGTACTGAGCTTTTTTGCTCAGACGGAGTAGAGCTGGAGGTCTAACCTAGGTTCTACAGGCCTTTCTTCGTATTCGGTGAAACGACGAGCATTCTCTACCAAATGTCATTCGAGTCTTCAGGAGGCGCCAGCAATGAACAATACATCACTGATCGGAACGAAAAATAAAAAAGGACAAGTGTATACCGATACCGCGGTCATGATGAATGAGGCCCCGCGCACGCCATCTTTCTTTACAGGAAGCGAAGTCATTAAAGAAGCGATTCGGCGCGCGAGCATCGATGTCATGATTGCGTATCCGATTACTCCTCAAAGCGAAGCCGCGGCCTTAATCGGCGAGCTCTTTGCGGAGGGCTATATCGGGGACTACTTCCGAGGTGAGAGTGAATTTGCGGTCATGTCGCAATGTGCAGGCGCCGCCTTCGGAGGAGCCCGCGTGTTCACGACGACCGCCGGTCCCGGCACGATGCGGGCCATGGAGAATTTCCCCATGTGGGCCGGCGCGAGACTGCCGATCCAAATGATCGTGACCTGTCGTGGCATTAACTCACCGCTGTCGATTCAGCCGGATACCATCGAGATTGCCTACCTGCTTCAGACGGGGATGTTGGTGTGGCATGCCGAGACCGCTCAGGACTTTTATGACTGGATCCTCATGGGCTACATGGTGTCGGAGGAGCCGGATGTCCATCTGCCATTGGCGCTCTGCTGCGATGGATTCTTTGTGACGCATACGAAAGACATCGTCGAGCTGACGCCGGCCGATATGTGCCTGCCGCCCTATGATCCCTACCGATCGCCGGTGCCGTGTATGGATATGGAATGTCCTCCCGTCCGGATGATGCGGGATCCGTTCGTGATGAAGAGTAATTACATCAGCTATGCGACCCACGCCAGTTGGCAGCAGGAAGTCTGGGCCGCCATAGAGCGGTCGCGCAAGCACTCCATTAAGTGGCTCAACGGTTTGATTGAAACAGAAAATGTCGATGCCGACATCCTTATCGTGACCTCAGGGACGGCCGTCTCACAGGGACGGGAAGCAATCCGACTCCTGGACGAGGAAGGGATACGGGTAGGCCTGGTGAAGATCAAAACCCTGCGGCCTTGGCCCGCCGACGAAATTCGTGAAGCGACCAAGAACGCCAAGTACATCATTGTGCCGGAATTTAATGTCATTGGATGGATGGCGCGAGAAATTAGAGCAACGATTCACGACAGCGAGCGCGTCATCGGAGGGCCGCGCGTCTGCGGCGGAATGACCATGCCGCCTGAAGTGATCGTGGAGGAAATTAAGAAGGTGCTCGGCATGCGAGCCAAGGCGTTTACTGGACGCGGATAGTGACAGGTACACGCCGATCAGGAGACGACGACGTCAATTACACAGAAACTTTCATGACAGTCAGCCTAGGCTGTAAGGGGGAGTGATGAGTAAGGAACGCATTCAGATTGCGCCGGAATTCTTCGATATCATGCCGATTGAATATCAAGACTTGGTCAGTAAGGCCACGTATGGCCAGGAGAACCGAGGATGGAAAGACATTGGAACCAGTAAGGAATTAATCGAAGAACATTCACTTTGCGCCGGATGCCCGGAGTCCATGGCGTTCCGATACATCTTAGCCTCGCTGCCCAATCCTGAGGACACGGTCATGGTCGGCTCTACCGGCTGCACCAGCCTGGTCTTCCCGCATGTCGCCCTGCACAACATTCATTCGCTGTTCGGCAACCAGAACGCGGTGGCGTCGGGCTTGAAGCGGGCGCTGTCGGTTCGCTTCCCGGGCCGCATCAAAGATGTGGTGGTGCTGGCGGGGGACGGCGCGACGGTAGACATCGGACTCGACATGACGTTGCAAGCCTGGTTTCGCCAGGAGAAATTCACGACGATCTGCTTTGACAATGAGCTGTATGCCAATACCGGAGGCCAAGAGAGCGGACTGATGCAAAAAGGCTTCGTGGCCAAAATGGCTCCGATGGGAAAGAGCTTCGATAAGGTCCGCCTTCCTGAAATTGCCCGCGAATCCGGCTGCCACTACGTCGTGAATTGCACGGTGAGCAAACCCTCGCTGGTTGAGAAAGTCATTCGAAATGCGGTTCTGATCGCGCGAGAGATCGGTCCGACGTATCTGCAGCTATACACCCCGTGCATTCTCGAGATCGGAAAGGACAGCATGGAGGGGCTGCAAGAAATGCGTGATTCCGAAAAGCCGACGGCCCGATTCGCATTTAAAGAGTACGTCAGCGAGCCCGCCAAGCAACTGCTGGCCGAACTCGCCGCCAAGAATAAAGATAAGAAAGAGGCCGCCAAGCACTTGGTGGCCCAGGAAGCTTAGAACGAAGAAAGAACAGAAGGGAAAGAACGGATGCTGACAATAACATCGACGGCTGAAGGGAAGATTCGAGAGTTGATGCAGGAAGAGCCGGACACCATCGGCCTGCGGGTGTTCGTCAAGGGCGGCGGATGCCATGGGTACCAATATGGAATGTCCTTTGAATCCAAGATGAGCGAGGACGATACCCTTATCGAAAAAGGAGACGTGAAGGTCATCATGGATTCGCAAAGTGCGCCGCTGTTGACCGGCACCGAAATCGATTATGTGGAGAGTATCCAGGGCTCAGGGTTTGCGATAAAGAATCCGCAGGCGAAAACCACGTGTGGCTGCGGCAGTTCGTTTAGCGCGTAAGGTTTTACGCCGAGGGAGGTCGAGATGAACTTTTTGCGCGACTTGGCGCCGGAGCTTTCGGTTGGCTTCTTTCTGATGGCCGTGTCGGGAGCGATTTTCCTGACGTATATGCTGTCACGATAAGAACAGGAGCCGGGCCGGAATGTTGAATTCGCTTTAGATAGAACAATGTGTTGTAACGTGTTGCCGACAAATAGGGAGATGCCCGCATGAGTCTTGATTATGTGAAATTTACACCTGGACTCGACCAGTTCATGCCAAAGGAATATAAGGACATGGTCGAACATGGCCCGTTCGGAAAAAGGACGACGGTGTCGCAAATGGGCACCTTCAAGGAAATCCTCGAGGAGCATCCCATGTGCGCCGGCTGTGCCATGACCTTGTTTATCCGGCTGGCGATCATTGCCTTCCCCAATCCGGAAGACACCATTACCGTCGGGACGGCCGGCTGTGGCCGCCTGGCCATTTCACAAGCGGCGATTCCCTTTGTTTATGGGAACTACGGCGATCAGAACGGTGTGGCTAGTGGATTGTCGCGCGGGCTGCGTCTGCGATTCGGCGATAAACCGAAAGACGTGGTTGTCATTGCGGGCGATGGCGGCATGGCGGATATTGGATTTTCGTGCACGCTGCATTCCTGGTTCCGCAAGGAAAAGTTCACGACGATCATGTTGGACAATGAGGTGTACGGCAATACGGGCGGACAGGAAAGCGGCATGACCACGCGAGGAGCGGTGCTCAAGATGGCGCCCCTGGGAAAGAAGTTCGACAAGATGGACATGGTCGGCATGGCGAAGATCGCCGGCTGCGCCTATGTCGCGACGGTCGTGCCGAATAATCCGCGCCGTGTTGAAAGCGTGATCAAGAAGGCCGTGCTGATCGCCCGCGAAGTCGGTCCGACCTATATTCAAGCGTATACGTCCTGCAATATCGAATATGCGATTCCGACCGACAAGGTCATGGAAGACGCCAAAACTGTCGAGGACGATCGGTACAGGTTCACCGAGTACGTGAGCGATGATGCCAAGGAATACTTGGCCGATCGGTACGGATACAAGGAATACCTGCCCAAGCCGACGGTGGGTGTGACGTCAGCATAACTCGAAAGGAGAATGATTCATGGCCTAGAGCGACAAAGTCGTGGAGCACTTCAGCATTCCACGCCACATGGAAGCTTTCAGAAGAATGGAGTAAACGAGCACAACTGCGTTGGATGATTCAAAAGCGATATTAAACAACCAGAGCCGCCAGGGGAGCCCATCGCTGTTTACTGGATGAAAGAAGTCGAGATTCGTTTCCGGCGCCGATCAGGGATGTGAAGAGCATGCTGACCGTATTCCATTGGTTCACTCAAAGTCGGCTCGCAGCAGCCGCATTCGTCTTTGGCGGCCCTCCTGGTTGAAGCCGCAGTCTAGCCGAATATTCCAGCTTTCGCTGGTCCTGTTTTGTGGAAGGCAGCCTAACCGCCAAGTTCCTTCGTAATTATTTCTCGTGAGAAGTCAATACAAGCCTGCACGTCGCTGATGTCAAATTCATCGCATCGAGCGTGTGTAGCCTTAGTCCGTACATGTGCGGCTGCACGAGCACGCTTCGCTTTGGTACCTGACAGCACCTTTCGCTTGGAGGGAAACGAGAAGTTGATCAATGCGGTAGGTAGCAAATGGTGCCGAGGGACAGAATCGAACTGTCGACACCAGCCTTTTCAGGGCTGTGCTCTGCCAACTGAGCTACCTCGGCACGGGCGACACCATAACAACCCTCTTCCTAACGTGTCAAGACGAGCATCATTGTCAAATATGTCAAGACAAGGCGACAAATCTGGCCACTAAGGAAAGGTTTCTTCCTACACATCGCGCGGACTTCTTCGGATATTCTTCTTGGCATGTTTCGCTTAAATAAAAGAGCGATTGCTGTGTAGTCCTGTGCGCCGCTGGTGATCCGCTTTCTCCGCATCATCTCAAAGCCATGCTGACAGAGGAGTATCACGGAAATTAGAGAGGACGTCTAGGTCGATATGAAAGCGATGGTCTTGGCCGGTGAAGTCGTCTCCGGTCTTTCAAAAGAGATGACGCTCATCGTTCGCGCGATGAGGCCGCTTGAGTGGATTAAAAACGTTTTTGTGTTCGCTCCAGTCTTTTTTTCGGGAGAAGCCGAACAGGCCGACAAGCTCGTCCTCGTCGGGTTGGTGTTTCTGGCGTTTAGCGCGATGTCGAGCGCGGTATATATTTTTAATGATGTGCGTGACCGTGAATTCGACCGGACTCATCCCGCTAAACGTGAACGCCCGATCGCCTCCGGCGCCCTTCCGGTGAGGATAGCCATCGCCTGGGCCTGCCTTTTGGCCGCGTGCTCGATGGCACTTGTGCATGCTTTCCCGCCGGTACTCGCCGTCGTCCTAGCCTATGGTGGAATGAACATCCTCTATAGTTTGAAGCTCAAACACATCGTGATTCTTGATGTCTTTACGATCGCCGTTGGATTCGTCCTGCGCGTGTTTGCCGGCGGCCTAATCATTCAGGTCGAACCGTCGTCCTGGCTCATCATGGCGACCTTCTTACTCTCGTTGTTTTTAGGATTAGCCAAGCGGCGGCACGAATTACTGCTGATGAAGCACATCGCCAATGCCCATCGTCCGGTGCTCGAACAGTACACCATTCCACTGGTCGATATCCTGACAGCGGTCGTCACGCCAGTGACGTTGATTACCTATATTCTGTATACGCTCGACGACACGACGATGGCGCGCTTTCATTCCAGCAAGCTTTACCTTACGGCGGGCTTTGTCGTCTTCGGCATCTTTCGCTATCTCTACCTCATCCATCGTAGAGACTTGGGCGGCTCGCCGACGCAATTGGTGATTAAGGATCAACCCTTGCGCACGGCGATCCTCGCGTGGGTCGTCACCTTCGCAGCCATTGTCTACATCGGCTGATGTCAACTCAACGCTGTGTGGTGATCTTCGATCTGGACGGTACTCTCACGCGTCACGATAGTTATCTGGCCTATCTGGCCGGCTTCCTCCTGCGCCATCCTCGGCGCTTGACCCGCCTCCTTCCTCTGCCCTGGGCCGTCCTCAAGTTTGCGCTGCGGCGAATGAGTAATACGGAGTTGAAGCAGCGGTTTCTCCACGCGGTCCTCGCCGGCGCATCGAAGCCCGCCGTGGAAAGCTGGACACGGAGATTTGTAGAGCGACTCATGATCAATGGCTTACGCCGTGATGCGCTGGACATGCTGGAGCACTATCGACAGCGGGGAGATCGGTTAGTGCTGCTCACGGCAAGCTTGGATCTCTATGTCCATGAAATCGGGCGACGGCTTGGGTTCGATCAGGTGCTTTGTACCCAGGCTGAGTGGGTCAATGGTCATCTGTCCGGCAAATTGGCCGGCCCGAACCGCCGTGGCGAGGAAAAAGTGCGGTGCCTACTTCAATTGAAGCGCGAGTATGCCGACACGACGGTCATTGCGTATGCCGATCATCACTCCGATATGCCCTTCTTGCGACTCGCGGACCAAGGCACGTTGGTGAATGGAACATCGAAAGCGCTTCGGTTAGCCGAACGAGAAGGTCTTCCCTGTGCGTTCTGGAAACCATAACGCCCTGTCGTGGCGTGACTGGCTGATCGTCGTGCTATTGGCTGTCGCTGCCGCCGGTGCATGTTATCAGGCCTCGACCCGCGTGCCGCCGATTTTGCTCCAGACGTACGATGTGTGGTTCGAATCCGACCTGTCCCGTGTCTACGAGAACATGGCGGATCGCTGGAGCAACCACTATCGGACCAAAGTGCATCCGCTCTTTTCCCTTTTGACCCACCCGTGGATCTACGTCCTTAAAAAAGTCGCGGGGCTGGCTCCGCTGCCGTCGATTCGAGGGTTCACGGCTGCCGTCGCCGGCATCTG
>JAICXS010000430.1 GCA_025934615.1 Nitrospiraceae bacterium | reverse complement strand
CAGCAAGGCTGCAGTGAGCGAAAGGACGAGACGTACCGAGGTCGTACGTCCCAGGACTTGAGCCAAACGAGAACGCGACTGGAAACCTTTTTCAGCATTCGGATATGACGGTTCCTGAGTTTCAACGACGCAAGCAAGAGGGGAAAAAGATCGCCGTGGTCACGGCCTATGACGCGCTATTTACCCGCATCATCGAAGAGGCTGGGATCGAAGCCATCTTGGTCGGGGATTCTCTTGGGGTGGTGGTACAGGGCAAGAAGAATACGCTGTCGGTCACAATGGAGGAGATGCTGTACCATACCAAACTAGTTGCACGCGCTGCCCAGCGGGCCCTCGTCATTGCCGATCTGCCGTTTCTTTCCTATCATGTCAGCGTGGAAGAGGCGGTGCGGAATGGGGGCCGATTGCTCCAAGCCGGCGCAGCCGCCGTCAAGCTGGAAGGCGGTGCGGCCGTGCGAGACCGGGTGGAGGCGATGACGCGCTTTGGTATTCCGGTCATGGGTCATTTAGGCATGACACCGCAGTCCGTCAATCGCTTCGGCGGATACAAAGTCCAGGCGAAGGATCAGGAGCTAGCCGAGGCATTGGTGACTGATGCAAAGGCGCTTCAGACGGCAGGCGTCTTCGCGATTGTCCTGGAGGCGATTCCTGCGTCCCTGGCCAAGACGGTCACGCAATCGCTCGCGGTTCCAACCATCGGGATCGGGGCCGGCCCGGACTGTGACGGCCAGGTCCTGGTACTGTACGATCTGCTAGGTCTGTTCGATGACTTCGTCCCGAAGTTTGTCAAACCGTATGGTCATCTCAAAGCCGACGCGCTGCAGGCGTTGCGCCGCTACCAAGAAGAAGTGGAACACGGGAAATTTCCTTCCGACAGCGAGAGCTATCACTAGACGGTCTGTCTGAGGTGTTCTGGCAACATAGAATTTTTACGAGGAGGTTTGTGTGACGACTCACCGCAAGCTTGTCTTGGCCGGTTTGCTCTTCTGGTACATCGCCTTTTCAATCGCGATGGCGATTGCTCCGGCGAATCGCGAATTCTGGATGGCGGCCAACATTCTCCCCGTGGTCCTCGTGATCGTTCTCACCCTGACGCATCGGCTGTTTGCCCTCTCCACCGGTTCCTATGCGCTGATTACGATCTTCTTGACGTTGCATACGATTGGCGTGCATTACACCTACGCGCAAGTTCCCTTTGGCGGGTGGTTGCAGCAGGCCCTCCATTTCGATCGGAACCATTTCGATCGGATTGTGCATTTCAGTTTTGGATTCTTGTTGACTGCTCCCTTCGAGGAATGGTTCCGTCTGTATGCGCGCGCCCGCGGCTGGCTAATCTACTACCTCCCGGTCATGACCGTACTGGGTTTGAGCGGATTCTGGGAAATCCTCGAATCGTGGGCTGCCCGGACATTTAAGCCGGACCTCGGCCTTACGTTCTTGGGATCTCAGGGTGATGTGTGGGATGCGCAGAAGGATATGACGTCCGCGCTCTATGGATCACTGCTGTGTGTCGCGTTGATCGTGGTGAATCGAACACTGTTGGAGCGATCGGCTTCCGCCATCTCGGATCCGTCACCACCGCTTCAAGAGCCATCGTGACGCTGACCACGGCTGCCACGGCGCCGTATCAGGCGAAATCGGGAAGGCGCTGGCTCCCACAGTCGCTATTGGCTTTCTATCTGGTCGTGTGGGCGATTTTGGCCGTATCCCCGGTCGATCGGCACGATTGGCTCCTAGAGAATCTGCTGGCCGTCAGCACGGTGGCGGTCTTGATCCTCACACACCATCGATTTGCTTTTTCCGATCTTTCCTATGTCCTCATCACCCTGTTCATGATTCTGCATGCTGTCGGCGCGCATTATACGTATGCGAAGGTGCCGTTCGGATTCTGGATGAAGGATGCCTTCGATCTTAGCCGAAACCATTTCGATCGAATCGTGCATTTCGCCTTCGGGCTGTTGCTGGCCTATCCGGCGTATGACGTCTTTCTTCGGGCGGCGAACGCGCGGAAGAGATGGGCACTGTTCATGGCAGCCATTGTCGTCATTTCGGTCAGCGGCTTATTTGAAGTGATCGAATCCTGGGTCGCTCAACTCGTCAGCCCGGAACTGGGCGATGCCTATCTCGGCACGCAAGGGGCATATGGGATGCGCAAAAGGATATGACCATGGCGATCATCGGCGCTTTGATCGCCGTTGGGATTACCTATGCGATGTCGAAAACCTCGCCAAGGTCTGCACCCTACGCTCACTTGCACGAAACTTGAAACACATGCCGGTCGTCCAATCGGACTGCCGTGAGCTGCCTGCCCCACACACATCCACTATCGAGTCCGATCACATTATCTTGCATGTGCAGGCCTAACGCGGCCCAGTGTCCGAAGATAATCGTGACATCTGCATTGTGGCGGTTCGGAATCTGAAACCATGGCAGATAGTCGCTCGGTGCCTGTTCCGGCGGACGCTTAAACGAGAGATCTACTCGGCCGTCCATAGTACAGATACGCAACCGCGTCAGAATCTTAGCAATCGCCAACGACCGTTCCATGCCGGTTATGTTACTCGACCACTGACGCGCGCGCTTGTCATCGTAGAGAGCCGCCAAAAACGTTCGATAGTCGTCCGACCGTAATATGGTATGCACTTCTTGCGCAAAGAGGTCCGCATCACTCACGCTCCACCCCGGTAAGAGTCCAGCATGGATCATGAGGAAATCCCCTTCTCTGTAGAGCATGCGCTGATGTCGTACCCATTCAATCAAGTCATCACGATCGGGAGCGGCTAATACGTCCTGAATGGTATCTTTCTCACGCATCGGGACACTGCCTGTTGCCACAGCTAAGAGATGCAGGTCGTGATTGCCTAGCACGGTGACAGCCGAGCCGCCAAGATTTTT
>JAICXS010000359.1 GCA_025934615.1 Nitrospiraceae bacterium | reverse complement strand
GGCGGGTCGCTTCAAACCCATTCATCTGTGGCATCTCACAATCCATGACGACGACGTGAGGTTGTAGCGCACGGACCAGCTCTACGGCCATTTCGCCGTGACTCGCCTCTCCGACGACTTCAAGAGACCTGTCGTCTTGAAGGAGACTCCGCAGTCCCTCCCGCATAACCGCATGATCGTCCACCAGTAAGACCCGAACGCCCTGCGCGACAGAAGATACGTGATCGTCGGACCGCCTCTGCCCGTTTGGGAAACAGCGCTGGTCTGCCTGACCGCTCTCACGGCTGAGCGGGACAACAAGGGTGGCACGGGTTCCTTTCCCACGGTCCGAAACAATCTCACAGCGTCCGCCAAGCAGGGCGATTCGCTCTTTAATGCTAAAGAGGCCGAATCCACCTTGGCCTGTCGGCACGTGCTTGGCCGTCATATCGAAGCCCTGCCCGTCATCGATAACCGTAATTTCCAAATCGTCCGCCACATTCCGAAGGGTCACTTTCGCCTTGCGCGTCCGGGCATGCTTGAGAACATTGAAGAGAAATTCATGGACCGAGTGATACGCCAGCACCAGCGCCTCTTCATCCAGCCGCTTCGTTTTTCCATCGTCGTCCACCTCGACATGGAGACCGTACCGACTCATTTTCTCGATCACCCATTGCATGGCCGCCAGCACATCATCTTCATCGCCGAGGAGCGTGGGGCGTAAGTCACTCATGAGTGTGCGCACATAGGTCACGGCATGATCGACAAGGTCTTTCAGCTCTTCAACGATTGGAATCATACGAGGTTGATCGGAGTGCCCAAGGGTCGCCAGCCGCATCTTGGCAAGCGTAAGGTTCTGTGCGAGGTTGTCATGCAGATCGCGAGCGAGGCTTTTGCGTTCTCCTTCTTCGGCCCTTGCAAGTTGCTGGGCCAGAAACCGCAGCTGCTGATGTTTCAGTAAAAGATCCGCCGTCCGTGCTTGTACATCGCTTTGTAAGTCGGCATTAGCCTGCTCAAGGGCTTGTTGAGCCTGCTTCCGTTCGATCACCCGCTCCGCCTGCTGCGCGTACATGTCCAAGAGTTGCAATTCCCGCTCGGAAGGGCGGTGCGGGCCGGCGAAATGATTCGACAGCATCCCAAGTAATTTCCCCGTGCTGCTGTAGAGTGGAGTCGATTGGCACGCAACAAAGCCATGTTTGGCATAGAGGAGTCCAAACTGCTGAAACTCCGGATCGGAGAAGACGTTTTCAATAATGATCCGTCGGCGCTGCTTCATGGCGGCGCCACAACAGGAGTATCCCATCGGAACCGCTTGGAACTCGTCAGAGAATTCCTCCGTGAACCCAATGCGGACCACCGTACGCAACACGTTTTCGCGTTCATCGTACAGTTGAATAGTCCCCATCTCACCGCGAAACAACTCAATCGATCCCTTTAGGATTTGCTCCAACATTGCGGGAAGGTCCTGTGCCGACAGCAGCTGTCCACTCAATTCATGCAGTCGTGTCATTTCTCGCAGTTCTCTAGCGAGGCCGTCCCGGAGCATGAGCAGTTCGTTCTCAGCCTGCTTTAACGAGGCGTTCGCAGCCTCAATGTTTTGGTACGCGCGGTGTCGATTTCTAGTGACCGCGATCATGAGAAGGGAAAGAGGCAGAAACGAGATCCATCGGACGACTTGTTGCGGATCGTCCACCATGAACGAATGAAAGGGACGTAACATTAAATAATCGAGACCGACAAATGAGATCACGCAAGCAATGACTCCCCCCCGCCATCCGGTAAACCAGGCGCTTGTGACCACAACAGCAAGCGCGGCCATGAAGCTCGCCTCTGCGAACAAAGGGAAAAGTTGTGTCGTAACGATCAGAACGCCGATGGGGAGTGCCAGGGCTAAGACCACGTGGAGCAGGAGTTGCTGCCGCTGTCGCTGCACGGGATGATCCTCCTGTTCACGAAAGAGGAGAGGAAGGAGCGCATGATAGCTCCTCCTGCAAAAACAGGCAATAAAAGAAAGTAATTATATGAAGTCGTGGTTTGCCAGAATCCGATTGACGACGAAGTCCCTAGGATAAATCGTCATCTTGAGTCTTGTTCTCCGATCGTCCAATACTGCCGCTCCCAGAAGGAACCTTTCTTTGACGGGAGGAATGGGACATGTGGCATGTGGTCCGCACGGTCGGCCTGCTCTCAATCTTCTTGACCGCTATCATGACGTTGGCTGCACAGGTAGAGGGCGCAGCGCTCGAATCTCAGATGAAGGTTCAGGGCAGAATCGTGGAGATCGAGTCGGATCGCATCGTCATCGACACCCTCACGGCCAGCTACACGTTGAGCAAGAAAGCCGCCCCATTACGAGCAAAAATCGGAGACCACGTGACCCTGTGGGTCACCAGCGACCAGGTGGTGATCGACCACCGTCCACAAGCGACCGAGCAGCGGCATCGCTTCATTACCGGCACATTGCTCACTGCGAAATCGAAGAAGCAGATCAAGCTCTGGACACCCGAAGGCAATAGAATCTATTCGCTAGCGGAGCACCAAACCAAAACGGACCATCTTCGACAAGGCACGATGGTGACAGTGGAGATCGATGAAGCCGGCTACGTGATCGATCTTCATCCCGTTGAAACTCAAGTGGGCGCCTGTGACAAACGGCATCACTGCAAGGTGATGCTCCATGGCATCGTGCTGAGAATCGAAGATAGCATGATTTTCATCAAGACGCCGATGGTCGAATATGAGCTTCCCCTGCACGTGGCTCCTCCGTACACGGCGCCGGGCGAGAGATGACACTCTGGGTCAATGAAAACAATGTCGTCTTAGACCACTATCGCGCCGGGGAAATATCTCCTCGGCGTTTCGTCACCGGCCCGGTCCGATATGCCGATAAGACGAGAGTGCACATCAAGCTGTGGACGCCCGAGGGAGAGAAGACGTTTTCTCTCCTCCAGATCAAGCAGATCAAGATGGGGGCCGAGCTGCGGGAGGGGAATGAGATTACGCTAGAGATCGATGAAGCCGACCGCGTAGTAGATCTTCGACAACCGTCTTGATGAGAAGCGCGGTCCTGGCCTCTCGTCCGAGCCTTCTTCGAACCCTCGCCGGCACCGTGCTGTAATAGTGAGATGACCCGTTAGGGCGAGACGTCGCGGGCGCACCGAAAACCAAAATCGCCGCGTTTAGCCGAGGGAAGGTAGCCGCTTCGATTAGCCGCGCGTAAGATCGAGGCGTCGCTATTCCAGGAGCCCCCGCGCACGACGCGAAGGGGTCCGGTAGAAGGCCCCTTCGGATCGTGCGCCTCATGGCTCTGATAATAGGTTGCCTCGTACCGGTCTGCCACCCATTCCCAGGCGTTGCCGGCGAGGTCGTGGACGCCATACGGACTCTTCCCCGCTACATGCGTCCCGACACGGGCGAGACT
>JAICXS010000232.1 GCA_025934615.1 Nitrospiraceae bacterium | reverse complement strand
TCCGCTGCGGGCCGACGATGGACAGATCGTTAAGTGGTTCGGAACCTGCACAGACATTCATGAGCAAAAACTGGCGGAAGCCACGATTCGAGAGACGGCGACGAGGTTCCGTCGCATTTTCGAATCCGAGATGTTCGGAATGGTCTTCTGGAAGTATGACGGTCAAATCGTGGACGCGAATGAGGCCTTTCTGAAATCCGTCGGGTATTCGCGAGAAGATTTGTCGGCGGGACTCGTCAACTGGAAGCGTATGACACCGCCGGAATATACGGACATCGATACGGAAGCCCTGAAGCAATTAGCGACGACCGGCAGCGCGCGAGCGTTCGAAAAAGAATATATCCGAAAGGATGGGAGCCGGGTGCCCGTGTTAATTGGAAGAGCCACCCTGGATGGAGTACCCGGGACGGGGGGCATTGCCTATGTGTTTGACGTGACCGACCGGAAGCAGGCCGAGGCGGACCGTGCGCGGCTCTTGGCCAGCGAGCATGCGGCGCAAGAGGCGTCCCGATTGAAGTCGGAATTCTTAGCGAATATGAGCCACGAGATTCGAACGCCGCTCAATGGGGTCATCGGGATGACGAGCCTGCTTCTCGATACGCCCTTGAATGACGAGCAGCGAGATCAGGTAGATACGATCAGACGATCCGGAGTGGCGCTCTTAGCGGTAATCAACGACATTCTCGACGTCTCAAAAAATGAGTACGGCAAGCTTGAATTAGAAGTTATTGACTTCGACCTGCGAGCGCTTATCGAGGATATCGACAAAACCCTTTCCTTCGCTGCGTCGCGCAAGGGACTCCTGCTCGCAACCGATGTGTCTTCCGATGTGCCGCTTTTCCTGAGAGGGGATCCTTCCCGCTTGCACCAAATTTTGACGAATTTGGTGAATAATGCCATCAAATTCACCACTCATGGAACCGTGTCTCTTTTCATAAAGAAGGACTCAGAATCGGCCGAAGGGTTGAGGCTGTATTGCGAAGTGACTGATACGGGCATCGGCATTCCTCCACAGGCCTTGGATCGCATGTTTCAGGCCTTCTCGCAGGCCGACGCGTCAACGACGAGGCGCTTTGGTGGGACCGGTTTAGGCCTGTCGATCTGCAAACACTTGGTCACGCTGATGGCCGGTGACATTGGCGTCCGAAGCGTGCCGGGCACCGGCTCGACATTTTGGTTTCGGGTCCCCTTGCAGAAGGGGCAGCCGTTGCGGATGCCCCCGAGCGCGCCGTCGGATGCGACTTCTCTCCAGCGAATGGACCACCGCCGCATTCTCGTTGTGGAAGACAATACCGTGAATCAAAACATCGCCGTCAAGATGCTCGGGAAACTTGGGATTCGCGCCGACGCCGTGGCCAATGGCCATGAAGCGCTTGATGCGCTTCGCCAAATTCCCTATGACTTAATCGTGATGGATTGCCAGATGCCGGAAATGGACGGCTATGAGACGACGGCCATCATTCGAAACAGCGACTCTCTCAACCGCAAAGGGATCCCGATCGTCGCGATGACGGCCAATGCGACGAAGAGCGATGAAGAGCGGTGCCTCCAGGCGGGCATGGATGATTATATGCCCAAGCCCGTCAGCCTGGATAGTTTCAAGACGGTCCTATCACGATGGCTATCAAAGCCGTCTGCGAAGTCCGCGAGGGAGACCCCGCCTCCCGCCGAGGGTTCTCGCGCTGAGGCGCTCGATCCATTTGATCGGCCCGATTCCATCCTCGATCAGGACATAGTGGCGTCATTGCGCGAACTCAACGGACGATGATCCGGAATTTTTCCAGACATTGATACGAAACTTCCTCCGTGATACCGCCGAGCGGATGCGAACCATGCGGCAGACATTCACGATCGGCGAAGTGGAGCAAGTGCGCCTCGACGCGCATCGCTTGAAGGGAACCTGTGGGAATATGGGCGCCTCATCTATTGGGAAACTGTTCGGCCGATTGGAGGCCGCGGCCAAATCAGAGGATCAGGAATCCATCGCCGTCCTGATGTCTGAAGTAGAGAAAGAATTTCGCTTGGTGGAAAAAGCTTTTAGGTCGGAGGTGCAACCTTGAAGATCAGGAATTTCTCTGGATCGTCCGTAGCGTCCGGCAATTCTGTTGGCATGCCAGTCTTAGCTTCGCGGCAGCCGTATCACTCACGATTGAAAGAATGTGCCGTGGCGGAACAGCATTCGGCTCGGGACAAGCATGAGTGACGATCCCACATCGGAGACGATACGTGCATGGCCTCACAGCATTCTGGTGGCTGAAGATGAACGGACGATACGGATGATTATTAAACGCATTATTATGCGCCTCGGAATTCCCTGTGTGCGCGAAGCCTCAGACGGCACACGCGCCCTGGCCATCCTCAAGGACACGCCGGTGGACTTCGTCGTCACGGACTGGAGTATGCCCTCGATCAATGGCCTCGAACTGCTCTATCTGATGCAGCAGGACAATGAACTGAAAAACATTCCGGTCCTGTTTTTAACGGCCCGCAACGATGAGCAAAGCGTGGAACAGGCCATCGGCGCCGGAGCCAATGGGTACATTGTAAAACCGTTCACCCCGGCCCTGTTGGAGCGCAAACTGGAAGAGATGTTTGTCGACCATCTGCGAGCGGATACCTAATATGCCCGGCACCATCTTACTCATTGACGACGATGTGGCTCTCGTCAGTCTGATCAAACGCAAACTCATGCTCGCGGGATTCGATGTAGAAGTTGCGCCTGACGGTGTGTTGGCCATGCAGGCCGCACAGCGGGTCAAGCCGCAGTTGGTGATTCTGGATATGCAATTTCCGGGTGGGGGTGGGCAGGAAGTGATGGAACGCTTAAAACGATCGGTCAGCACTCAGCACGTACCCGTCGTCATTCTCACCGCCGCGGACGATGTCGGCTTAGAGAAAAGAATGATAGACCTCGGCGCCGTTGCGTACATTCAAAAACCGGTGGATCTTGACAGTTTGGTGGAGGAAGCGCATCGCTTGACACGATGGAAGCGATAAACTGAAAGATCCCTGCGGCCATCTCGACTCGTCCCTCTGCCTGCCCTGCTTTCCAGCCCGGAGCGCACAAGCCATGACATGGTTTCCGTATCCACTCCAAGATGCGACGGGGGCTCCGCGATTAGATGTTGGATGCTCGTGGTATGCTCATAATCTTATCTGAGGAGCTGCAACCCACGTCCTATGCGCCAGTTGGTGCCTCATTTTGAGTTGCGATGGCCCACGACGAAGTCCATGGTTCTGCTCCCAAGTTGAAGCAGCCGGGTCAATATAGTCACGGTAGGCAAGGTTTCATCCGGATTCTAAATTCGTGTGGTACTCTTTGAAGATGAAGCTGGAATTCGATTACCGGGGCCATTACATCACGCTACTGTCTTGTCCGATGGCTACCGGATGGACTGCCAAATGTAAGATTGAACGACGCGTAGGAGGTCACAATCTCATACACACGATGAGCGATACCGCAAAAACAATCTATCCAAGTCTTGAAGATGCGAATCGGTGTGCGAGGACACTTGCTAAAGCATGGATAGATGCAAGGACCGGAGGCGAACACTGATAGTATGCCCCGATAGCCGTACGCTTCTATTTCCACCTTATAGCGCCAGACTTTTTCCCGTATTGGGCTTTCCCCTTGAGGAACCCTCGCTCAGGCCCATTCTCAGACGTGCCGCAAGACTTATAAAAATAGGACCTAAGGCTGCTAGGGTGATTGGGTGATTGAGCTGGAGTGGAGACGATCATTCGGTCAACCATAGCGGCGTACCCTGATACCTGCCTTAGTTCTTGAACGGCTGTTCGAACCCAATGTCACCGAACCGACCGAGCCAGCGTCGCACACACCATCTTTCTTCGCGTCCTGATCACGCAAAAAAAAAGAGGTCAAAGCCTTGTCGGTTTGAGTCTTCTTCCGTTCGTGAAGCTTTCGCTCCAGCGCGGTTCAAATTCTCTTTTCCAACCTGGCTTCGGCCTCAATGCCACTTTAACTACACTAGACCTTGGTCGCTATCAGGCACATCATGAATGTTGTGTCCCTATTGGCCCTACAGTCACCCCGATCTAAGACGCAAGCGGTGAGGCAGGAGGAGAACTCTCGTAAGAAACTGTCAGATTTCTGTGGCTCATGCTCAAGCATCGGGCCAGGGCCTCATCTCTGTTCGCCAACGCCGGTGCGTACATAATTATCACTGTCAGCGAATACGGCACGAAAGGTAGAGCGCTCCTAAAAAGGCACCTCCGTTATGGGATGTGTCGGTGGTTGCTGCCTCAACCGAGTGAGGCTGGCACGGCGCACAGCTCGGTGATTATCACTTTGACCCAACCGTTCAAGAAGCTGAATGGAGATATCTTGGCGCGCCACCACAGTCAGGCGAATGATCGGCTCCCGGTCATGCGCCAATGCCTCTAGAATCGTCTCCTCGGTACGCGGATGAGTTGCCACAGCTAATCGCACCGAGATAGCTTTGTCCCCAGCCAACCGAGCGAGAATCTCCGGGGGCACTTTCGGATGCGCGGCCAGCGTTCGCCGAACGACCAACGATGAGTCGTTTGCCAGTGGGAACCACAGCAATCCCGGTAAGTTGGGCCGCCGTGCTAATGCGCGACGGACAAGGGGATTTGAATCCTCGACCAAGAGAAGAAGGACGAGGGGATGTGTGTCAGGATCATAG
>JAICXS010000132.1 GCA_025934615.1 Nitrospiraceae bacterium | reverse complement strand
GCCAACCAGCTAAGTTGACTTGATGTAAACGTACCCTGTAGTATGCCCCGTCCTATCCAGCGAGAGCGGGCGTAGCTCAGTGGTAGAGTCCTAGCTTCCCAAGCTAGTTGTCAGGGGTTCAAATCCCCTCGCCCGCTCCAATACTTTCCATTCATCTCCGGTGTTTCGTTTCGCTCTGTCTTGTCCCCTCTAGCACACTGCCTTGTTTACCTTCTAAGCGAGCATGGCTTCTACTCTTTAGGACGTCAATTGCCTTCCGTAGATTTTCAATGGTTCCCGGCCAGGTTCACCTCACGTTTAGATGATACACCCCGTGAAAACACCTACCAGACTTACAGTAAGTTTACTACCTTGCTGATACCAACGTCTCTCGGAGTTTTTTAAGATGGCCTCACGAGGTTCATGCGGACCAGGAACGACAACTTCTTACCACCATGCGAGAAAGGAGGTGGATGTCTCACAATAGCGTTCGCACCGACATGGCTGGCACCTGAACAATTTTGACCAATCGTACGTTGTGGAGTAGACCATGCAAAACCCGTGGGTTTGCCACTACGATCGAGGTGTCCCGGTTAGCTGTACATATCCTGACTGCACCCTGCCTGACTTGCTTCGTGCGTCGGTGCGCAAGTTTCCCAACTCGACAGCCCTTCTCTTTTACGGCCATCGCATCAGCTTCTTGGAACTCTACGATCTCGTGACCCGTTTTGCCGTCTACCTGCAAACGATCGGAGTTCGCCGAGGGGATCGCGTGGCGATCATGTTGCCGAATCTTCCACAAGCCATCATAGGGTATTACGGCGCGCTTTGGGCCGGGGCGACCGTCGTTCAAACGAACCCCCTGTATGTTGATCAGGAACTGGAGATCCAACTGCGTGATTCCGGCGCAGAGACGATCCTTGCGCTGGATCTCTTTTATCCCCGTATCCAGTCCATCCAAAAGCGGACGGCCCTCCGCCATGTGATTTTTACCAGCATCGGTGACTTTCTACCGTGGGGAAAACGACTGTTCTATCCGATCAAGGCCAGGTTGAGCGGGCGCTGGATGAGCCTCAAGGAAGCTCCCGCATTGTCTAACTTTTGCGACGCGCTGAAGTGTGTGCCTTCTCATTCCGCTCGGGCGTACTCTTTACCTGAGACCTCTCCCGATGACCTTGCGTTGCTTCAATATACCGGCGGCACCACCGGTACGCCTAAGGGAGTCATGTTGACCCATCGCAATGTCGTGGCCAACACCGCACAGTGCCGTGCGTGGGTGCCTGACTTACAAGAAGGTCGTGAGGTATTCCTCGGCGTCATCCCATTTTTTCATGTCTATGGATTGAGCACCTGTCAGCATTTGGCCATGATGACGGGATCAACGTTGGTGCTGCTTCCCCGGTTTCAAGTGGTGGAGGTGTTACGGGCAATCCAGACGCATCGTGTCACCATTATGTCGGCGATCCCGATGATGTTTATGAAGATGACCGAATTCACCCAGGTAGACCGCTACAATTTTCAGTCCCTGCGCGTCTGTCTCAGCGGAGCCAGCCCGCTCCATGTCGAGGTGCAGGAGCGCTTTGAACGTTTGACCGGTGTGAGGATTTCGGAAGGCTACGGCCTGACCGAAGCGGGGCCGGTTACGCATTGCAATCCCATCTATGGCATGCACCCGCCGGGCTCCATGGGCATCCCGTTTCCGGATACCGAGGCACGCGTGGTCGATCTTGAAACAGGCGAGCGTCTCTTGTCGGTCGGCGAGATCGGCGAATTGACCGTGCGAGGCCCGCAGATCATGCAAGGCTACTGGAATAATGAACGGGAAACGTGCGAGGTCCTCCGGAACGGCTGGCTCCATACCGGCGATATTGTCCAACAGCACGACAGCGGTTTCTTTTTTCTCCTCGATCGGAAGAAAGACATGATCAAAACACGCGGCGAGAATGTCTATCCTCGGGATGTGGAGGAAGTCCTATTCCGGCATCCTGCCGTGAAGGATGTAGTGGTCGCCGGCGTTCCGGACCATCACTTCGGAGAAGCCGTGAAAGCCTATGTTGTCCTGCATGGCGGTCATTCGACGACCGAGCTAGAGCTGATCGCCCATTGTCGAAAGTTCTTAGCGGTCTTCAAGGTACCTGCCAGTATTGCCTTTCGTCAGGAACTGCCAAGAACCTTGGTCGGCAAGGTGTTACGGCGGGCCCTACAAAATGAGGAGGCAACCAAGTCGATCATCGAGCCACCGGCCCTCAGGCCGAACAAACCATTAGCCGTGGGAGATTCACGATGAAAGAGGTCGTCATCATCGCAGGCGTGCGGACCCCGATCGGCAATTTTGGCGGTGCCTTGAAAGATATTCCCGCCCAGAAGTTGGGGGAGTTGGTCATGCGGGAAGTCATGACGAGAACGGCGCTGGATCCCTCGCTGATTGATGAAGTGATCATGGGGTGCGTTGGCCAGTTTACCGATGCCGCCAACATCGCCCGTGTAAGCGCCCTGTTGGCCGGACTTCCTGTCCGCATACCGGCCTACTCCGTGCAGCGCAACTGCGCATCCGGCCTCCAACCGTTCGCCAACGCGTGCCAGAACATTCAGAGCCAAGACGCAGACGTGCAAATTGTGGGAGGCGTGGAGAGCATGAGCCGGGCGCCGTATGTCAATCGGGATATGCGATGGGGAAAACGGCTCCGTCATTCGGAATTCAGCGACAGTCTCTGGGAAGGGCTCACCGATCCGGTGTGCGGGCAGATGATGGGAAGAACCGCTGAAAATCTGGCCGAAGAGTTCGGTATCGGACGTGAAGAGCAGGATCAGTTTGCGGTGGAAAGCCATCGTCGAGCTTTCCGTGCGCTCCGCGAAGGTCGGTTCAAAGATGAGACCATGCCGCTGACCATTCCAAAGTCCGTAGCCGGCCGTGATGTGGCGCCGACCGTCTTGACCCATGATGAGGGGCCGACCGTGGCCTTGTCGGAACAGCAACTCGCGCTCTATCCACCCTTATTTAAGGAAGGCGGAACCGTGACCGCCGGAAACAGTTGCCCTCTGAACGATGGCGCGGCCGCAGCACTTGTGATGTCCGGGGAACGGGCCAGGGAACTTGGCCTGAAGCCGATGGGGCGGATTCGAGGCTATGCCTTTATCGGGGTCGAGCCGACACGGATGGGGATCGGACCTGCCGAAGCTCTTCCATTGGCGTTGAAACGGGCCAACGCGACCATCGACGATCTGGAACTGATCGAGGTGAACGAGGCTTTTGCCGCGCAGTATCTGGCGGTCGAACGCGTCTTGGGATTGCAACGGGATCGGGTCAACGTGAACGGGGGATCGATCGCGTTGGGTCATCCCGTCGGTATGACCGGCACGCGGTTGGTCATCACGCTGCTTCATGAGATGAGACGGCGTGATGCCACTCTCGGGGCGGTGACGATGTGCGTCGGAGGAGGACAAGGCGCGGCACTCATACTCGAACGTGTGTGACAGGCCATCGTAAACGTGAACGGTGAAGGAAAAGAGGTCCTCATGTACATCTTCAGAGTCGGAGTCGTCGGAGCAGGCACCATGGGAGCGCAAATCGCGCAAGTGGTCAGCTATGCCGGACTTCCCGTTGTGCTGACCGATGTGACGATGGACAGGGCGCGGCATGGAATGGAGACTGTGCGGCGGATTTATCAGGCGCGAGTCGAGCGAGGGAAGATGACGCCGGAGCAGGCAGAAGAGAAGATGTTATTGGTTTCGAGCGGATGTGACTTCAGGGCACTGCAGGAGGTGGATCTTGTCATTGAGGCCGTCTCGGAGAACCTCGCCCTTAAACGGCAAATCTTGCATGAGCTTGATGCCGGCTGCGCGCCCGGAGCGATGCTCGTGAGCAATACATCTGCCCTGTCGATTTCCGCGTTGGGTGCGGCGACCAGCCGGCCCGGCAAGGTCCTCGGACTCCACTTTTTCAACCCCGCGTATGCAATGCCGCTTGTCGAGGTCATTCCAGGACTCGCCACCGATCCTGAAACCGTGAATGACATCGTGGGCTTCGCCGAAAGTATTCGTAAAGTCCCGATCGTGGTCAAGGAATGTGCAGGCTTCCTGGTGAACCGCCTCCTCATGTCGTATTTGAACGAGGCTGTCTTATGCGTGCAGGAAGACGCCGCCTCTTGCAAGGATATCGAACAAGACATGCTCGCGTTCGGGATGCCGGTCGGGCCGTTCACGCTGCTCGATACCGTCGGACTCGACATCTCGTACGATGTGGCGAAGATTCTCTTTGAGCACTATGGGCCTCGCATGGCACCCGCGGCGCTCCTCGCCGAATTGGTGAAGAATGAACGCTTCGGCGCAAAGAATGGTCATGGGTTCTATGAATACGAGGGACCCGATACGGGGACACTCCAGCGGCTCATCGAGAAGGTTCAGCATGAGACCGGCCACCGCCCCATGCCATGGAAGCCCACGCGCCTCCTATGTGCCATGGTGAACGAGGCGGTATTGGCCTTGCAGGAAGGCGTCGCATCCGCACGTGACATCGATCTTGCGATGGTCGCGGGGATCGGATTCCCCAAAGAGAAGGAAGGGCCGTTGCACTATGCCGACTCGCTGGGCATCGACACGGTGCTGGCTGAACTTGAAACATACGCTCAGACATTGGGCGCGCGGTTTTGGCCGGCCGCAATGCTGCGCCGGATGGTCGCAGCTGGATTTACAGGAAGCGCGGCCGGTCGGGGATTCTTTACCTATTGAACGACTGAGAGCCTGAGACCCTACAGGCCGGAGGATGTCTATGACTACGATTGCCGAATACCTGTCCTGCACCGTTGAGAATGGCGTGGCCACCCTGGTGCTGAATCATCCGCCTGTCAATGCGCTCACGCTACCCATACTCGCCCAGCTCGAGACAGCCTTGGATGGTTTGGCGAAGGACGACCGCGTAAAGGTGATCATTCTCACCGGCACCGGCCGCATCTTCATTGCAGGGGCGGATATCAACGTGATTGCGGCGATTGCTTCTTCCGATGAAGGAAAGGAGATGGCGCTTCGCGGACAAGCCGCCTTGAACAAGATTGAATCGTGTGAAAAACCCGTTATCGCGGCGATCAACGGCACCTGTCTTGGAGGAGGCTTGGAACTCGCCTTGTGCTGCCACATCCGCCTGGCCGCCGAAGGCGCCCGCTTGGGCCAGCCGGAAATCAATCTCGGCATTATTCCGGGCTTCGGGGGGACTCAGCGACTGACTCGTCTTCTGGGTTCGTCCAAGGCGCTCGAGTTGATCCTCACGGGCGATGTAGTCTCCGCGTCGGAAGCCAAGGCAGTGGGACTCGTCTCGCAAGTCATTCCTGCAGATGATCTCCAGAGACACACGCTCAGTTTAGCGCGCCGGATCGCTTCAAAAGGGCAACTCGCCGTGCGTGCGGCAATCCGGGCCGTCCGTGGCAGCCTTGAGCTGGGACTCCACGAGGGGTTAGTCCGGGAAGCAGAATTATTCGGCGATCTGTGCGATTCAGAAGATAAGCGCGAAGGGGTGGGGGCATTCTTAGAAAAACGACAGCCACAGTTCAGAGACCCATAAGGTTGGTCTGGACTATATATGAATGCCGTCGCAAAGCGGCCTGAGCTCGAAGCTCTGCCGGGTGAGAGAATCGGCACTGTAGCACGGATAGTCCGTTAGAGCAGAGGAGCGTGGTATGGGTGCACGATCCAAACTCGCTTTGGCACTCTCAGGAGGAGGATTTACCGGTTATCTATTTGAGATCGGGGCTCTCGCGGCTCTCGATGACGCCTTTGAGGACGGCTTCAACGTCAATCAGTTTGACTTTTACGTCGGCGTCAGTGCCGGTGCCGCTGCGGCGGCCCTGATCGCGAATGGAGTGCCGCCGGACGAGATTCTTCGTGCGAACCTCGCCAGTGAGCGACCTTACTATTTCGAACGCCGGGATATTTTCGTCCCTGCAATGGGCGAGGGATTTAAAAGTATTCCTCGGGCGGTCCGGCAATTCAGCCGGCTTGTTCAACTCTATCTCAGAAATCGCCGCGATATGGGTCTCATTGACCTATTAGAAACGGCTCAGCAATCCCTTCCGGGCGGATTCTATACTCTCGATCCATTTGCTCGATACT
>JAICXS010000114.1 GCA_025934615.1 Nitrospiraceae bacterium | reverse complement strand
TTACGTTTGTTAACTGCAGTGTTCCTATCATATGCCGTAAAAATGCTATTTTTTTGGAAGCCGGCTCCAAGAGAAAGAGACTGATTTGTGGAAATGCAATTTTCAGCGGCAGACCAGGAAATCCAGCACCAGACCCTATGTCCAACAATCTTAAGTTGCTATCAACTATAACGATCCCATTGATGCAAGCGAGCGAGTCAACAAAATGTTTGACAATGATTTCTTGAGACTGAGTCAGCGAGGTCAGGTTTGTTTTGCTGTTCCAAACGCTTAATTCATGAAGGTAGGTTTCGAAAAGGGCCAGTTGTTCGTCAGAAAGCTGAATGCCAAACTCTGATGACCAACGAGCCAACTCCTTGGTCTGTTCCACGTGGAACAAGTACGCTATGCGCACTCTCTTGGTCAAGGAATATTTATTTGCTTGAAACCGAGAGAAGAAATCTAATGACTGGCATGCTGACGATCCCGTTCTAAAGCAACGAGGAGAAGAGAAATGGCTGCCGGTGTAATACCTGAAATGCGAGACGCTTGCCCGACGGAAGCCGGACGAACTCGTTCAAGCTTCTCCAACACTTCGCGGGAGAATCCAACGACCGAGCTGTACTGAAAGGTCAAAGGGATACGTCGTTCTTCGAGCTTCTTAAATTTAGCCACCTGTTGGATCTGCCGACCAATATAGCCTTCATATTTAATCATGATCTCAACAGCTTCGTTGATCTCTTTATCATCCGTAAATTCATTCGACTTCCCGGTCAATTCATACAAACGCTGGTATGAGAATTCTTGTCGTTTCAGGAGTTGAGAAAAAGTTAGGTCCGGTGAAATAGATTCCAGGTTCATGGATACGGCCAGGTTCCGAAATTCGTGAGTCGGTCTCGTGTGACTGAGCCGAGTCACTTCCCTCTCCACCAGTTCTCGCTTTTTAGAAAACTTCTCGTGAACAGCATCTGGAATCAGCCCCAGTCGATGCCCCGTATCCATGAGGCGAAAATCGGCATTATCATGTCGAAGCAGTAATCGATATTCTGCGCGAGACGTGAACATCCGGTATGGTTCTCTCGCATCTTTTGTAATTAAATCGTCAATTAATACACCGATGTAGGCTTGCGAACGATCGAGAACCAATGGTTGATCTCCGCGCAGTTTCAAGACTGCATTGATACCAGCCATAATACCCTGAGCTGCGGCTTCCTCATAGCCCGATGTGCCGTTAATCTGCCCAGCATGGTAGAGGCCTGAGACGAGCTTCGTTTCCAACGTCGGGTGAAGCTGACAAGGAGGGAAATAATCATACTCAATGGCGTAGCCGGGCTTGAGCACCTTCGCGTTTTCAAGGCCTGGTATGGTACGTATGATTGCGTATTGCACGTCAACGGGTAGGCTCGTCGAAATCCCATTGGGATAATATTCGACTGTGTCCAGACCTTCTGGTTCAATGAAGATCTGATGCCGATCTTTATCGGCAAACCGAACTACTTTGTCTTCGATGGAGGGACAATACCGTGGCCCCGTCGATTCAATGACGCCGCTGTACATCGGCGATCGGTCTAAATTGTCACGGATGATCGCGTGCGAGTCTTGATTCGTATAGGTCAGATGGCAAAGCACTTGAGGCGTAGTGATGTGTTCGGTACGATACGAGAAGGCAGTCGGCGGAGTATCTCCCGGCTGGGGTGTCATCACAGCAAAGTTAATTGTGTCCCGGTCTAAGCGCGGCGGCGTCCCGGTTTTCAATCGCCCGACTTCAAATCCGAAATCACGCATGCAATCGGACAGATGTTCTGCTGACGCTTCCCCGGCACGTCCGGCAGGGAAATGATTGAGGCCGATGTGTATAAGGCCTTTGAGAAAGGTCCCCGATGTGAGAATAACGGCCTTTGCCCCGATCTGTTCTCCTGAAGCCGTAACGAGACCGGTGACCGATCCCTGTTCTGTGAGAATGCGATCGACAGTTCCACGGACAATGTCCAGCCCGTCCTGAGCGCGCAATGTCGCTTGCATGGTTTCCCGGTACAGTTTCTTGTCGCATTGCACACGGAGGGCTCGCACTGCCGGCCCCTTGCTGGTGTTGATCATCTTAAATTGAATCCCTGCGCAATCGGTATTCCGGCCCATTTCACCGCCAAGCGCATCGATCTCCTTGACGAGATGACCCTTGGCAATCCCGCCGACTGCCGGATTGCAGGACATCTGCGCGATCTTGTCCTCATCCATCGTGAGCAACAGAGCGCGCGTGCCCATACGCGCTGCAGCCAGTGCCGCCTCACATCCGGCGTGACCGCCGCCTACAACGATGATGTCGTATGATTTCATAGCTTCTGTTTAGGTAGGAGGTTCGAGTCTCTCTAGTATATTATTCGAAACATCTTGCCGAACCCCGTTGTGGCGCACGTGCCCCTCGTACCTTCCTCTTGCTTATTTGCCAATACAAAACTGACTGAAAACACAATCGAGAACGTCATCCGTCGTCGTGGCGCCGGTGATGTCACCAAGCGCATCGAGCGCCCCCCGAAGATCCACCGCAACGAATTCCGCAGAAAGCATGCCCTTGATTGACTCCGAAGATCTCTGTAATGCCTCGATTGCCTTGACCAACGCGGTTCGATGGCGAAGTGCCGTCACTACCGCTGTCTCACCTGGTTCGAACTCTAGCCCCAACGTCACATTTCGTATCGCGTCACGAAGATCATCTAATCCCACTCGAGTCTTTGCCGATATCCACACCGTCGCATCTGCTGCGACGGCCCGTTCCAAATCTTGAAGATCTCCAGGGGCAAGCTCACGCGGGAGATCTGTTTTATTGATCACCAGCACAAATTTCTTCTCGCGATCCGGCAAAACCAGCCGGCGCTCTTCCGGCGTGAGCGGAACCGATCCATCAAGCAGCACGAGCAGCAGATCGGCCTGCTCCATGGCCGCGCGGCTCCGGCGTACGCCTTCTTGTTCCACGACATCTGCCGTGTCGCGAAGCCCCGCCGTATCCAACAGGCGCACGGGCACGCCACGGATATTGAGAGTTTCTTCCACGACATCTCGAGTGGTGCCCGGGATGGGCGATACAATAGCTCGATCCGTTCGGAGCAAGGCGTTGAGCAGGCTTGATTTTCCGACGTTGGGCCGTCCCACAATGGCAGCCGTCACGCCCTCGCGCAGAACCCGTCCCTCTTGATAGGTTGCGGCTAAGCGCGACAGCGCCTCGATCGTACATTCGACTCCCCGAACCAGGTCCTGCTCCTGAATGAACGTGATGCCTTCCTCTGTAAAATCAATCGAGGCCTCCACATGCGCAAGCAGATGAATCAGACGCTGCCGGATTCGATCTACCTCTTTCGATAAGGAGCCCCTTAACTGTTCTTGAGCCAGCCTTAGACTCGCAGCGGTCTTCGCTCGAATCGTATCGAGGACCGCTTCAGCTTGAGTCAAATCTAATTTGCCGTTAAGGAAGGCGCGTTTCGTAAATTCGCCGGGCTGTGCGAGCCGCGCCCCCTTGGCAAGCAAAGCCTCGCACAGGGATTGGAGTACAAACGGCCCACCGTGGCAGTGAATCTCCACCACATCTTCGGCAGTATACGAACGCGGAGCACGCATCACGACAGCAAGTGCCTCATCGATTGATGTGGAGACCTGTTCAGAAGTTCGAGAGCTGTCGGCGAGTAGACCGACAATGTCGGCATGATGCAGCGTATGGCTGGATACTTCGGACAGGGCTCGACCCGATGTAAGCCGAATGACTCCTGAGGCAATATCGATTGCCTTCTCTCCGCTGACACGAATAATACCGATTCCGCCTTCACCCCACGGCGTGGCGATGGCGCAGATCGTGTCTTCCATCGGGATACTCATGCATCAGGTTGGTCAAGATTCGTCGAAACAGGTTGCTTGGCGCCCGATTCTATTTTCTTTTTCTTGCCCGGCGATTTCTGCCCGTCTTCCGCAACGGGCGTAAGCGCAGGCTCGGACGATGACGGCGCCGTTCGCTTTTTGAAGATGTACCGGTCGGTCACGAATTGCTGCGTAATCGTGATTATATTATTCGTCAACCAATAGAGGACGAGCCCGGCCGGAAAGCTCAAAAAGAGTAAGGTCATGAAAGCCGGCAGCAACAGCATGATTTTGGCCTGCGTGGGATCCATCGTCGTAGGCATGATCTTCTGCTGAATGACCATGCTGACGCCCATGATAATCGGCAAGACATAATACGGATCCTGGGCCGACAGGTCGGAGATCCATAGAAAGAAAGGCGCCTGGCGCAGATCGATCGTCATATAGAGAATGTTAAACAAGGCGACGAAGACCGGCATTTGAAGCACCATCGGAAGACACCCCCCGACGGGATTGACTTTATGATCGCGATAGAGCTTGATCAACTCCTTATTGAGCCGTTCACGATCGTCCTTATATTTCGCTTGCAGCGCGGCGACTTTCGGCTGCACCAACTGCATATCCTTCATCGACTTGTAGCTCTTGTACTGGAGCGGAACGAAAAGCAATTTGATCGAGACGGTCAGGAGGATGATGGCCACGCCATAGTTGTGAGTGTAGTCATGAATGAATCGCAGGACGGAGAAGAGCGGCTTGGCAACGGCTTTGACAATGCCCCAACTGCCGTAAATAAACCACCCAAAATCGATCGTATCTTCTAGGCCGATGTTGAACGACTTCAGTGTGTCGAATTCTTTTGGGCCGGCATAGAGAGACATCGACGCCGCCGTGGCGCTCGGCGGGGCCGCATACCGCACGGCGGCTGAGAAGAGCTTCTCCCCTTCCTTTTTAATCACCGCCGATGAGGCGCCGGTCGGAATCAACACGCCAAGGAAATATTTGTCCTGGAGTGCGACCCACCCGACAGAACCGTTTCGCTGAACTTCAGCATCGGGTGCGTCTTTTGCGATTTGATCATCGACTTTGGTGGCGGGCCCTATGAGTCCGATAAACCCTTCCCCCCATTCAATGATCCCAAAATTCGTTCCCAGGACGACGTCGACCGGACCGTTGAGCCCTTCGGTCCGGACGGCGATGTCCACCACGTAGGTATTATGGTGGAAGGTCAGTTCTTTGACGGCACGGAGCCCAGACTGTGGATCGTTATATGTAAACGTCAAATGGCCGACCGGATGAGCGGCATCGAGCGTCGAAAAATCTCGCTGAACTTGGTAGAGCCCTTCGTTTATCTGCGTCGTCAGTGCAGCATCCGTGGCCTGCAGCGACAGAGGCTTTCGAAACTTGCCTCCGTGGTACACCATTTGGATCGGTTCAGGCTTTTCTTTATTGACGGTCGTATAACGCGTGAGTTCCCAGCTTGTGAGGACCGCACCGCGATTCGTGAATACGGCGCGAAACAGGTCTGTGACGACTTCTTGAGTCTGCTCTTCGGAGGCCGTACCGACCGGAGCAACCTGCGATGCTGACGCGGCCGTCGGCGAACGTGCAGTGTCGGTGGAGGCCTTGATGTCCGTTGCCAGCTCGGCCGACTGCTGTGCTTTGGGTGCCGAATCTGCTGAAGAAACTTGATCCGATTCAGCGGGCGGCTGAATAATACCCGTCTGCTTGAGCACATAATCGTAGCCGATAATGATCACTAACGAGAGGATTAGAAATATGACAACCCTCTTTTCCATAATCTCTATGCTCCGGTCTCAGTACACACGTGAAATTCTACTGTTTGCGCCGACGTGCTCCGGAAGACCTACTATTGGCAGCGTGTGAAGGCTGGATCTAGCAGCTTACTTAACCGGATCAAACCCGCCCGGATGAAACGGATGACATTTCAGAAGTCGCCATACAGCCCGGCTTAACCCTACGATGACCCCATGTCGCCTCACGACTTCGGCAGCATAGTGAGAACAGGTCGGCTCAAATCGGCAAGCGGGTGGAAACAGCGGCGACAGCCATCGCTGATAAAACGTAATTAGCGTGAGGCAGAGGTATCGCATCTATCATCCACAGGCGATATTAGTACGCCTTCTTGCCGGAGAGTCTTGGCCCATGCCTCGCTCAAGCGCGCATGCCGAACGTTCAAACTTTCACGCCTTGGGAAAAATAAAACATCGTGCCCTTCAATCAATTCCCGACTGCGTTGCCGAGCCAATTCTCTGAATACGCGCTTGACTCGATTTCGTTTGACGGCCGGGCCGAACCGCTTGCCGACTACGACGCCGACCCGCGTGTACGGAAGTCCTGACGGGTAGGTAAGCATGGTGAAGAGAGACGTCTGACACCGACGTCCGAGTTTTTTCACCCGATCGATATCCGCGCTCTGTCGAAGAAAGAGGAGACGAGATGTGGAGAGGCCGGCCATCTCGGGAATTTGCCAGAGGACGATGGCTAGACAGCCAAACGAGCGCGCCCTTTTGCCCGCCGCCGAGCCAGGACCTTCCGACCGTTTTTGGTGCTCATACGTTTACGAAACCCGTGGTCTCTTTTTCGTTTCAGATTCGAAGGTTGTCTGTATGTCACTGACATGAAACGCCTCCCAATGTTCGCAAAACAGGGTGCATCATATAGGACGGTCTCTCACCCTGTCAATC
>JAICXS010000470.1 GCA_025934615.1 Nitrospiraceae bacterium | reverse complement strand
GGCTGGGCACGATCACCGGAATCTCTTTGGGCAGATGCGCGAGCGTCCGCGGATCGACATGGTCGTCATGATCATGGGTCAAGAAAATCGCGGCAGGACGAGGCAAAAGCTCGCCCCAGAGCGATGGAACCGGTGATTCAGCAAACCACGGCATCAGCCAGGGATCGAAGAGCAGGTATTGATCGCGTTGCCGATAGAGGAGCGCCGCATGGCCGAAATGTACGACATCCTGATCGCGAGTGCTGGCGAGCCAGTGGGCGCGGACGGAAGTCTGGGGCGCGAGGCTCAGGCAGTCATGCTTCTTCAGCACGTCCAGGAATTCCGTGACGAAGCGTGAGACATCGCGCCCAAGCGCGGTCGCGACGGTACGGAGCTCGGACACCCGGTACGTGCCGTCCAGATAACCGAGAAATTTTCCTACGGCGGGGCCGATCGGCCGATCGAATGGAAGAGGAATCGCTTGCCGCTTGACCGAATGAAAGATGCGCAAGCCCATATTGGTCATCGTGGTCGACTTCGTCGGATCTTTGGGATAGTCCCAGAGAAACGTCCCGTCCGATTGCCGCTTACACGTAATGTGTTGGCTGAGATGCGGCCGTGAATTGACCAGCTCCGCATAGGCGTCTTCCAGCAGTCTGTGGCGCGAGGGGTCGTCTAGCGGCGCGCGGCGCGAGAAGACATCGCTGATCGCGGTCTCCACCCCGCTCAGCAGGACGCTGTGCACTTCGTGCAGACTGGCCAGCACTTCAGGGGCAACGCCGCCCAGAAAGGGTAATGGCCCGGGCGGCTCGCTGCTTTCGAACTGAACCCATGCCCACGGAACTAGGCCGATATAGTGATCGTGACGGAAGGTATCCCAAACAGTCGCCATAAAGCAGTGACTGCAAAATTTAACAACGCAAAATGCAAAATTGAACTGCCCTAATTTTACATTTTGCAATTTGCATTTTGAATTACCCCGGCGCAGCGCCGGAGATATTCGGTTCATACAGGACCTGGACGGTGTTGCCGTCCGGGTCGGCGAGATAGCATGAATAGCTGCCGTCGCGATGGCGTGCGGGCCGTTTCACAATCGTTGCCTGGGCCTGTTCGGCGTCACGACACAAGCGATCGACGGTGTCGGGACTATCCACGATAAATCCGAGATGATCGAGATATTGACCGCTCCCTTGCCTATATTGTCCGATCTCAGACAACGGAATTTGGTGGAGTGCGAGATTGTCTTGGCCCGAGCTGAGGTATACGTTCTCGGGGTCGGGTTGCCAGACGACGCGCATGCCGAACAGAGCTTCATAAAAACTCTGTGAACGATTCAGATCTGTGACCCTGAGTGCCAGGTGCCAGAGACCTTTCACACCGTGAGAAACATCCTGCATCGGTACCGCATTCCTCATCAGTGATCCGCAATCGCGCTAGTTATAGGGCGCACGCGGCGCTGGCGTCAATCTGAAACTCGCCAATCTATTGTTCATTGCCAACGGTGTGATACGATCTCGTTCTCAATATTCTTTCGTCCAAGAGGAGCCTATGCGAATCGTTGCGATGTGCCTGATGAGTGCCCTGGTCGTGTGGTTAGGAGACATCTTTGCGGCAGAACTCCCCACTAAACCGGCGAGCGAACTAGTCGGGAAAGACGGGGCGCGAATGATTTTGGTTCCGGCGGGTTCGTTTCCCATGGGGGTGCCGAAAGGCGATCGCGACGGAGGACGTGACGAATATCCCAGACATGAAGTGGCACTCGGCCATTACTACATCGACATCTATGAAGTCACCCATGGACGTTATGCCGAATTCGTCAAAGCGACCGGACACCGGACCCCGGAGAATCCGAAGTATCCCAAACGGACCTTGTGGAACGATCGCCTCTCCGATTCGCTGGCGGAGCGGCCGGTCATCAACGTCGATTGGCACGATGCCGATGCGTACTGTCGATGGGCCGGCAAACGATTGCCGACCGAGGCTGAATGGGAAAAGGCCGCCCGGGGGACCGATGACCGACGCTTCCCCTGGGGAAATGTCGAACCGACGCACAAGCATCTGAACTTCAACCAGCAGTGGCAGGGCGAGAAAACGTTGATGCCGGTGGGCAGCTATGAGGCCGGCAAAAGCCCGTTCGGCGCCTACGACATGGCCGGCAATGTGTGGGAATGGGTCGCGGACTGGTACGATCCTTTGTACTACGAGAAGAGCCCCGCAGCGAATCCCAAGGGACCCGACACCGGCACCTATAAAGTCCTGAGGAGTTCCGGCTGGTCGGTCGAGACTCCCCTCGTGCGGCTATTTACACGGGTGAAAAGCGATCCCACCAACAGGAATGACTCCACCGGCTTCCGCTGCGCTGCCGATGCGAAATAAACATGGTTGATTGATGATGTGTCGATCTGATGATTTTCCTCGAATCGAGAAATCCGACAATCAACAGATGAACAATGATCAGAACGAACGACTTTGGTCAGGCGCAACATCGTAAGGCTAAAAGAAAGCATCATCATAGATCCACACATGAACTCATCTAACTTCGCCGGCTTGCGCGTCGCTGC
>JAICXS010000513.1 GCA_025934615.1 Nitrospiraceae bacterium | reverse complement strand
ATGACGACTGGTACGAAAAGGAACTTGAAAAAGAGCGTCTGCATCATGCTGCTCGTTCGGGTGACATCGAAGAGATAAAGGCGCTCCTGGACGAAGGGCTACCGATAAATGCGTTTGACCATATGAGCCGTACTCCGCTTCATTGCGCCGCTATCGGAGGTCATATACCGGCGGTTCGATACCTGATCGATGTTGGTGCCGATGTCAATGCACATGACGAGGAGAGAATCGGCGAGACTCCACTAGGGCAAGTCGCTGCGAACTGCACTTTCGAGATGGCAGAGATTCTGGTCAAAGCTGGTGCCGACCCAACTATTTTAGGCTGGATGACATTAACGGCACTTGACAGAAGTGCAGAACGAAAGCGACCGGAAGGGAAAAGAGTTCACAAGCTCTTAGTTGATACGGTCAAGCGGTGAAAGCCGAATTGGCCAAGGCTTCGCAAGTATCTCTGACCTCCATTTTCACCCGCAACGGTGATTCTTTTCGACCCCAAAAAGCATCAGGCCGGGACTCATCGTCCCGGCCTGATGCACCACCCCCCCAAGAAAACTAATCGAGATATCTATAACGAAACCAGTGGACCTGTAAACTCCGGCTGGCACTTCGTCGGTGTATCCGTCGGAACCCAGTTCTTCGGTTGATAAATGCAGCATGGTTCCTGCGCCAGCGGATCGCCCGTCACCGCATACGCCCTCGCCCGCGACCCGCCGCAGATCTCCTTGTACTCGCAGGCTCCGCACTTGCCCTCAAGCTGCTTGGTATCGCGCAGTGCCTTGAAGATCGGAGCATTCTGATAAATATCGGCCAGCCGCTTCTCGCGGATGTTCCCTGCATGAATCGGCAAGAACCCGCTCGGATACACATTCCCGACATGCGACACGAACAGAAAGCCCTTGCCGTCGTTCACCCGCCGCGTCATCCAGTTCGATGTCCGCGTCTTCGCATCTGCCTCAGGCGTGCCGGGCTCATATTCCCGGGCGACCCCCTGCGGATGGCCGGCCCCATGCCCCATCTTCCGCTCCTCGAGGTTGTGTTGCAGCAGGTAGCGGCGGTAGTGCATCGCCTCCGTCGTCTTGATCTGGAAGCTCACCCGATTCGACAGCTCGTAAATCTTCCCAAACACCCGTTCGAACTCCTCGCCGCTCAGCAAGTCGCCCAGCTGCCCGCGTCCCACCGGAACGAGGAAGAACACATTCCACATCACGATGTTCAGCTTCTCGAACAGTGCGCACAAATTGTCCAGATCGTCCGCATTATGCCGGCTGATCGTGGTGTGTACCTGGATCGGCAGACCAGCTTCGCCCGCCCACTCCACCGCCTGGATCGTCCGCGCAAAGGCGCCCGGCAATCCCCGGAATTTGTCGTGAATCTCCGGCGAAGACCCGTCCAGCGAAATCCCCAGCCGCACCACGCCCGCTTCCTTCATCTTGAAGATCGCTTCCCGCGTCAGCAGCGGAGTGGCGCTCGGCGTCACCGCCACCTTTACACCCTTCTCCGCCGAGTACCGGATCAGTTCAAACACATCCGGCCGCTTCAACGGATCGCCGCCCGTAAACACAAAAATCGGAATATGCATCTCCGCGATTTGGTCGATCAGCGCCTTGCCTTCCGCTGTGCTCAGCTGATCCGGGTGCGCAATCGGTTGTGCCGCCGCCCGGCAATGCTTACACGCCAGGTCGCAGGATTGCGTGACCTCCCATATAGCCAGGAATGGCGCCTCGTCATAGTTCAAACCGCCACGGGCCGGTATGTGATGCATCGGTTGTTGTTGCATGGGCCTTCCAACCTCCTCGGCGCGGAGAACGCCTTGCTTCCCATACAGAAGAGCACCTTCGAGATCGGTCAATCTGTGATTCAGATCACCAAATAATTGAAGAATTCATTCCAGCAAGCGTTTTCCTCGCTGGACAAATTTTGGGCTTGAGTCCAAAATCCAAGTCAACGAGGTGATCCTCCCGCGCTGTTCGCTCGTCCTGTCCGGTTGAGGATCGGAGAAATTCGTCGCACTATCTATCAAATCAGCGGGTGTTTTAAGTCACTCGCTCGTGTGGTCAAGGGCACGGATCGCACTTTGCAGGAAGCCTAATATCT
>JAICXS010000459.1 GCA_025934615.1 Nitrospiraceae bacterium | reverse complement strand
TTTGAGCCGACCATCGATTACGTGGTCGTGAAGATGCCGCGGTTCGCCTTCCAAAAATTTCCGGGCGCCGATTCGACCTTGACGACTCAAATGAAGTCAGTCGGCGAGGCGATGGCTATCGGGCGGACGTTCAAAGAAGCGCTCCAGAAAGTGATCCGCTCCTTGGAGGTGGACCGCTATGGATTCGTCTCAGTGCATGGTCTCGATCGGGCGCTCCCGGCAGTAGACAAACAGGACGACATTAGAGCCAAAATTATTACGGCCCTGCGTACGCCTCGGCCTGACCGACTCTGGCACGTGGTGGATGCGATGCGGTTAGGCATGACGATTGATGAATTGTATGCGCTCACGCAGATCGATCAGTGGTTCCTGGACCAAGTCCGTGAGCTCCTCGAATTCGAAACCCGCTTAAAGAGTGTGTCGGCGGCTTCCCCCGAACCTCGACTCTCGAACCTCGGACCTGACTTATTGCGTGAAGCCAAGGAGTTGGGATTTTCGGATCACCGGATTGCTCAATTGACCGGGACCAGCACGAAGGAAATCGCGCATTGGCGAATGGCGCAGGACGATACGGAGCGACGACCGCACGTCACCTACAAGCGCGTGGATACCTGTGCGGCAGAATTTGAGGCCAAAACGCCCTATCTGTACTCAACCTATGAGGGAACGTGCGAAGCGCGGCCGACGGATCGCCGGAAAATCATGATCCTGGGCGGTGGTCCGAATCGAATCGGGCAGGGAATCGAATTCGACTATTGCTGCGTCCATGCCGCGTTCGCCCTCCGCGAAGAAGGCATCGAAACAATCATGGTCAATTGCAATCCGGAGACGGTGAGCACGGATTATGATATTTCCGATCGCCTCTATTTCGAGCCGCTGACGGAAGAAGATGTGCTCAATATTATTGCATGCGAAAAGCCCATGGGTGTCGTCGTCCAATTCGGAGGACAGACGCCGCTCAAATTGGCGCTGCCCCTCGAACGTGCCGGCGTCAAGATTTTGGGCACGAGTCCGGACGCCATCGATCGCGCGGAAGATCGTGAACGGTTCCGGGAACTGTTGGACCGTCTCGGTTTGCGGCAAGCAGAAAGCGGCATAGCGCGATCGGTCGAAGAAGCGGTGCGGGTCGCCACGCGCATCGGTTATCCCGTCATGGTACGGCCCTCCTATGTGCTGGGGGGTCGCTCCATGCAAATTGTCTACGATGAACCAGGCTTGCTGGCCTACATGGGTTCTGCCGTGAAAGCCTCGCCGAACCATCCCGTGCTCATCGACAAATATTTGGAAGATGCGATCGAGGTTGATGTCGATGCCATCTCCGACGGACGGCACGTGGTGGTCGCCGGAATTATGGAGCATATCGAAGAAGCGGGAGTCCACTCAGGCGACTCCGCCTGTTCTCTTCCGCCCTATACCTTAGATGCCCCTGTCATCGAACAGATCCGGCGCGATATGACGGCGCTGGCGCTGGAGCTCAACGTCATTGGACTGATGAATGCGCAGTTTGCGGTGAAAGATGGAACGATCTACGTCCTGGAAGTAAACCCACGGGCATCCAGAACGGTGCCGTTCGTCAGCAAGGCCATCGGTGTTCCGCTGGCCAAACTCGCCATGAAGGTCATGACCGGTCGAACGCTGGACGAACTCGGCTTCACCGCCGCCAAGATAAATGGCTATGTTGCAGTTAAAGAAGCGGTGTTCCCGTTCAACAAATTCGCGGGCGTAGATGTCCTGTTGGGGCCGGAAATGAAATCGACAGGGGAAGTCATGGGGATCGACGCGGATTTTGGATGGGCCTTTGCAAAATCACAAGCGGCAGCCGGGGTGTCTCTACCGTCGACTGGAAAAGCGTTTCTCAGTGTCAAGAAACAGGATAAGGCCGCGGCGCTTGAGATCGCCGATCGATTGCATGGACTGGGTTTCCTGATCGAGGCAACCCGTGGAACCGGAATGTATCTGCAAGAGCACGGAATTCCTGCCGCCTTGGTGAACAAAGTCAAAGAAGGTCGTCCGCACATTGTCGATCATATAAAAAACGGAGAGATCAGCCTCGTGGTCAATACCGTGGGCAGCCAAGCGTCCCATGTCGATTCGGCCGCCATCCGCCGCGAGGCGCTTCAGCGCAACGTCTCGTACTTTACGACCATCCGCGGGGCCCGCGCGGCTATTATGGGAATCGAAGCGATTCAAAAAAAGGGATTGACGATCCGTTCGCTGCAGGAACACCATAACGGCTGAGTCATCAATACTCAGTTCTTAGCGTACAGTTCAAGGCTAGCACGTAGAGCTGAAGGCTGACAGCTCGCTTGGAGAGGATATGCCGACACCGATTACAAAAAAAGGATATGAAGCGTTAAAAGCGGAACAGGAACGTCTTCGGAAGGAGCGGCCGAAGATCATCGAAGCCATTGCCGAAGCGCGTGCCCATGGGGATCTCAGTGAGAACGCCGAGTATGATGCGGCCAAAGACCGCCAAGGCTTCATCGAATCGAGAATCAAGGAATTGGAAGCCAAGCTCGCCGACGCGCGAATTATCGAAAACACCAATCGTACGAGCGAAACAGTGGTCTTCGGCGCGACGGTCGCGCTGCTGGAAACGCAGTCGAATCAAAAGAAACAATATACGTTAGTGGGGCAGGATGAG
>JAICXS010000409.1 GCA_025934615.1 Nitrospiraceae bacterium | reverse complement strand
GCGTCGAGTGCCTGAGCGGCGTCACGGTGAAGGGTCTCTGAGGTGCGGCTCTTCAATGTATCCCGTCTCACCTGATTGACTCCGAAGGGCCGACGGAAGAGCCATGCCCGCGAGATTCACTAACCCTTTGTGAGCCAGGTCTGAATCAATAAACGCATTCCCGTGATTGTCGAGAATTTGGTATTCCATGTTCCGCAAGGAGGAGGCATGGTTCCAGGGCATATGGATGGCTCTCGTGACGACTTCCTCAAGGGCATGAATCGATACGCGCGCGGTGACCACGCCGCGAAAGGTATTCGTGGACGTAAAGGCAGGAGCAGTGAAACTCACCGCGTCCATCCCGCCATCGAGTTCTGAGAACGGCTCGACGTCGGTGACCACAACGTTCTTCTCGTCGCGGCTCCGCTTGAACCAGTCACTCTTGCTCCAGTCGCTTCCTATGCTCGAGCGTTTCGTAGCCGCAACAATGTGTCCCGTTTCATCCGTCGCGCCAATCCATAGATAGACCGGATAGGCCGACTTCATCCAATTCAAATAGTGATCGGTCTCAGCATTTGTATGGTGTTGTGCGCCGACGACCTTGGCCATCAGTTCGATGTCGCCATAGCGCTCAAAGAGGACACGATCCAAGTGCCTGGCCAGCTCGGCCGCGATGAGTGCCAACTGTTCTCCGGTGTCGCGGACCAGGATCTGCTCGACGTAAGACACGGCGGCGAACCCTATGGAGGACACCACGATCAGGATGCCGGCCAACAGCAGCACGAGGGGAGGCGAGCCGATCTTTTTTTGAAACCCGCTAGTCCTCACCGGCGGTTTCTGTAAAAGGTACGACTCCATTGATATTCCCGATCTGTCTGCGACAGAGGCGCGGCGCCGTACGGGTCTCTACGTTATACAGCCTGACCGATGATTCGATCCGTCAACTGTAAGCAAATCTTTAGTGGTAAGGCAAGAGAAGCCTGCGGCCACTGGTGAGCCGTTTTATCGGCCGCACGGTGTCACCAGGATCGTGGGAATTACCGAGGCAGGAGCGAGTCCTTAGTGGCCGCCATCGTTGTCCATGGGATCGTCAGAGTGCCCCATGGTGTCTTTGATTTCGTGCGGCGGCTTCGTCGTTTCCAATCCCTCGGTATCGCTGAGCGGCGCGTCCTCGAAGCGTGGTGGATTATCTAGATATCCCTTGCCTCCGCAGGCTTCGCAAATCTCGACGCGGGACTGTGAATTCGGCGGCCGGCCGGTGCCTTCACACTTTTCACAAATCATGGTCGGTCCTTTCGTTCAGCTTGTTTCTCTTCCAGTAAGCGCTCTAGCATGAAGATGGTAAAAAAAAACGCTCGCGTGCTGCTCAAGTCATTGTAACGTACGCGACAGGCCTTATTCGGAGAACGCGCGGTCAAAACAACAGACTCTTGTGGATGGCAGTCCATCATTGCAGGAGGCTTGATCGTAGACATGGCCGAGATGAAATGAAGCAGTCACCGCCTATCTCCCATCCTCACGACCCATTGCATGGGATCACGCTGGAGACCATTGTCAGCCAACTGGTGGCACGGCATGGGTGGGCCGAAATGGGCCGTCGTATCCCGGTCCGCTGTTTTCTTCATAATCCAAGCCTCAAATCGAGCCTCACGTTTTTGCGGAAAACGCCGTGGGCACGCCACAAGGTGGAGGCGTGGTTCATCGCCGAACTGACATGAGCCGGCTTCCTTTCGGAACTCAATTTAGCGATATGGTCAGAAAGAAAAACAAGCCTCCTCATTCCTGCCTAGCCATTGCTTTTCGCAGAATGGTACATTCTCTCATGTTCTTCCCTCTGCTATTCATTGCATTCTTCATGCTGACGGCGAGCAACGCTCATGCGGGTGCTGATCGTTCATTGTGTGGGGATGCCTCCTCTTCACAAGCATGGCCCGCTATTCGGTTAGAGCGCATCGCGACAGGTCTGTCGCAACCCGTCGGACTGGTCGCCCCACGAGACGGCAGCGGGCGGCTCTTTATTGTGGAGCAGTCAGGGACGATTCGGATTTGGGCAAAGGGCAGCGTTGTCAGTCAACCGTTTCTCGATCTGCGCGACCGCGTGGCCACGGGGTACGAGATGGGGCTGTTAGGGCTGGCATTCCATCCTCAGTTTCCCCACGTGCCTCGGCTCTTCGTTAATTACACGACCAAGACGGCGTTGCATGGCATACGGACGAAGATCGCGGAATTTCGCCTTGGGAAGGACGTCAATGCCGTAGATCGTGACAGCGAACGTATTCTACTCGATATTGCGCAGCCCTACCCAAACCACAAAGGCGGGCATCTGGCCTTCGGGCCGGACGGCTTTCTCTACATTGGGCTGGGAGACGGCGGCTCCGGCAATGATCCGCACGACAACGCGCAGCACCTCAACACGTTACTGGGAAAGATGCTTCGGATCGATGTGAATGGCCAGCACGGCCAACTGCTGTATCGCATTCCACCGGATAATCCGTTTGTGGCCGACAAGTCTGCGCGGCCGGAGATTTGGGCGTATGGCTTGCGGAATCCCTGGCGGTATTCGTTCGACGCGGCGACTGAGCTGCTGTATGTCGGAGACGTAGGGCAATATGACCGCGAGGAAATCGACGTCGTCCGCAAGGGCGGCAATTACGGGTGGCGTCGAATGGAAGGCAGCATCTGCACCCCCGGCGTGAATCCAACCTGTGACCAGCGTGGCCTTGAGGCTCCCATTTTGGATTACCCGACGCGAAGCGGCCACGTCGTCATCGGCGGGTATGTCTATCGCGGCACATCGATTCCCGGCTTATGCGGCGCCTATGTCTATGGCGATTATGGCAGTGGAGATATTTTTGCCCTTCGCTATGACGGCCGCACGGTGACGGCGCAGACTACGCTCTTAGAATCGCATCGCCGTATTACCACGTTTGGAGAGGACGAACAATACGACCTGTATCTCGTCGATTACCAGGGCGACGTCTTCAAAATATTCCCCGATGTAGATTCCCGCTCAGTCCGGCCACAATGAGACAATCCACCTGACTCTTG
>JAICXS010000438.1 GCA_025934615.1 Nitrospiraceae bacterium | reverse complement strand
GCATCTCGGTGCGATGCGGCATATCGAAGCGCGATGCCATGGCGGCCGACAATTCGAAGGGTGAAGGACGCTTCCGCACGTAAAATATTTTCCCACCCGTTCGGCTCGGGAGAGAGCGCACCGCTGACATAATACTCTCGACCGGTAAAGTCGAACATGGCCCTATTCCCAAGGATGAGGCGCAACGCCAGAAGGGCTTGCGGGCTGACACCATAATGGTAGTCTCGGTCCCCTGTGCGTTTGATACTGCCCGCCGCGCCATAGCCGGTGCCCCCGAGAGCCGTCCCTTGGAGCGCCACGCCCTGCGACAGCCACGTCTGCCATGTGGTCCCAAGCGACAGCGCGGTGGTCGAAACGCGAAAGACTTGCGGTGAGATATAGTCATAATTTCCGTACAGTCCCCACACGCCGCGCGTGGTGTCACTGGGCGCGTAGGTCTTTCCGATCAGAAGCCCACGGACATCGAGGCTCTCCAACGTGTTGGCCGTGACACCGGTCATATGGAAGTCAAAATAGTCGAACGGCCGTGTATAGGTATATCCAGGTTTGCCGGGCAGTCCATAGATGAACCACAAGTCGGCGATCGCGCCATGTTCTTTAATGTTGGATGAGACGTTATGGCTGCTCGAAGTAAGCGTGCCGCCGGCTTCAAACCGCGCAAAGGTGGCCGGATTATGGCTCGGATAGACCGCATCGAACCGGTTACCGAAGACCAGGCGGTTAAAGCCGGTGGGAGGCGAGATGACCCCGGCCGCCAGCTCACGCCAGAAGCCAGGCCGGCCCTCGTCGTCGCTTTCGAGCAGGAGATTGGCCATTCGAAAGAGCGGCTCACCCAAGAACGTCCCCCCGAACGTGGTGAAAATTTGATCGTTGATAGACGGGGTTGTTTTCTCGCCTCCCAGTTCCCAGAGCGTGCTGCCGGCCGCAGTATAGAGAAATGATTCCCAGAAATTCAGACCGGCCGATCGAGCCAAGCCAAAGTAAACCGTCCCGCTATAGGGATGCAGAAACTGGTTCACGGAAAACTGGTCATTGTCGATGACCCACTTGCCATCGGTCACGTGCTTCCGGAATGTCGTCCAGTTTGTGCGGTAGATGTCTTCCGGTGCCGTGAAATGCCGATCGTACTGATTGAGGAGCAACAGATAGGCTGGGATCTCGAGCGCCGGGATGAGATAACTTCTACCGGCTCTCATCTCCCACGACGACGCAAACGGAGGCGCCTCGGAGAGACGCGCCGTAGGAGCCGGCGGTCGTCCTGTGTCCAGTTCCCGAGCATCGGCGATGTGTAACGCCGGCCCTCGAAGCCGCCCAGAAAGATCCGGCCCCTGGGCCTCCGATTCATGACTATCATGCGCCGCCGCGAAGCTCATTTCCTGGGCGTGGCCTATGACAGGCATCAAAAGAACAAGCGCGAGTATTGCGAGGGACACTCCCGACCGATAGGCATACATACGTCGATATCCGATCTTCGCTGGGTCGCTAAGCCGGCGTTCGGTGGTCCCGCTTCTCTTCATCCTTTACCGCCACCGAAACCACAGTGCGAGAGGGCCATACCACCGGTTACGTGACCAATAAGACATAGATGCTTGCGTTCAGTCAGCACGATGACCGACAAGCCACATGGATGGGACTGTTTAATAGCGGAACTCCTCTTCTCACCCCCTGCTCGAAGCATCTCCCCAAAGTCAGCATGACAGTTAACATTTCAAACCTGAAGTTGGCCGCCAAGCATGCCCGAACGTTGAGCGGAATACCATACAGTTATCTTCGTACTATATCTAACATAGGCCTTATTATTTGTTAGAAGCTTTGGCTGGTCGCGAATCCCGGCATGCATTGGGACGACGGAATAAAACCGTTACGCCGCTCCGGCCCCTGGTGCTCTCACTAAGCGTGAAATTATGCTAGGATACTGATGGTACTTTGTTAGTTTCTACAGGATTGCTGTTCTATATGCCCGCCCGTCAAAATCTGCAAAAAGACTTGCCTGTTCGGAGAGCCGCCTCACAACGGATTATTATGGCAGCCCGGCGCTATTACCTGTCGCACGGATTCCGCCGGGTGACCATGGATGATCTCGCCGAAGAACTGGGGATGAGCAAAAAGACGCTGTATGCCTGTTTTACAAGCAAGGCAACACTGCTGAAAGCCGTTCTCGTAGACAAATTCAACGAAATTGACTCAGATTTGCTGCGCGTCACGTCCGACTCAGCAGATGTGCATACTTCCCTGCACCGCCTCCTTGCGTGCATCCAGCGGCACACGGAAGAAATCCAGCCGCCCTTTGTCCGCGATATCCAGCGGGAGGCACCGGAGATGTTTCAGTTGGTGGAACGCCGTCGCCGCGAGATCATTCTCCGCCATTTCGGAAGACTTTTCGAGCTAGGGCGGCGCGACGGCATCATCCGCAAAGATATTCCGACGCGACTCATCGTCGAGATCCTTCTCGGCGCGACGCAGGCCATTTTGAATCCACCAAGGATGGCGGAACTCAATCTGACACCCAAGACAGGCTTTACGGCTATCATTGCCGTGATTCTTCAAGGCGCGCTCACGAAGGCTAGGAAGTCGACACGATGATGATGAACGGCGTCGTGCCATGGAAAACGCGTCTTGGAGTCGTCGGCATGCTGATCTTCGTGTTATGCCTGCCGGCTGGTTGCAGCCGCCCTGATCCCAATCGAGTACAAGGCTACGTCGAGGGCGAGTTCGTGTATGTGGCCTCACCCTTGCCTGGCGCACTGCAATCGTTGCGTGTTCAGCGAGGCATGCAGGTCAAAGCCGGCGATCTGCTGTTCGCCTTGGAGAGCACACCGGAGCAGGCGGCACGG
>JAICXS010000544.1 GCA_025934615.1 Nitrospiraceae bacterium | reverse complement strand
ATTGCCCGCAAACGCCAAGCCAGTGTCTATCGCCAATGCCAACGGCACCTTCTATGTTGCCGAATCCGGACGCAACGTAGTGGGCGTGCTCAGAGGATTTCCTCTGGCTCTCGATTCGGAAATCAGCGTGGGCTCGACGCCCGTGAATGTCACTCTTCTTCCGAACCAAAAAGAGCTTTATGTGCTCAACAAGACAAGCGGGACCGTCACCGTCATCTCCACCGCCGACAATAGTGTGCTGGCAACCGCTCCGGTTGGCACGAACCCGGTGTGGGCTGTTCCCTCAGCAGACAGCAGCCGGGTCTTCGTGGTGAATCAGGGTTCGGGGAACGTAAGCGTAATTGATGCCACTAGTCATACCGTAATTGCGACGATCACGGTGGGGACCTCGCCCAACTACGCTGTTTTTGATAGCAAGAACCAACGCGTGCTGGTGACCAATTCAGGATCGGGAACCTTGAGCGTAATCAATGGCGATCCCACTTCGCCGCAGTTTGAAACCGTAAGAAATGTCACGGTAGGCACGAACCCGCAATCGGTGACTGCGCTTGCCGACGGATCGCGCATCTACGTCGCAAACACGGGGTCCAACTCTGTGAGCGTAATCAGCAGCCTGAATCTCGTCGCGACCAAGACCGTCGCGGTGGGGACGGCTCCGGTTTCCATTTCATCGGACGGCGACAGCACGAAGGTTTTTACGGCTAATCGCGATTCCAAGGATGTGTCGGTGATTGTGACTTCGACTGACACGGAAATCACCGATGCGAGCGGAAATCCAAAACGGATTGCGGCGCCGCAAATAGATCCTACCTGCGCTCCTACTACTCCTACGACCTGCCCGCACCTGAGCCCGATTTTTGTTTCGGTGGGTGGATAAGGCAATCCTTCAGGCCACCACTGCGGCCGATCGTTCTTCTTTTCTGCGGCGGTTGTAACGCATGGCAATGTTCATGTACACGCTTCCCTTGTCGGTGTCGAAGCACATGACCAACGCTTCGGTTTCTTCACTGCCGCTCAATCCATGTTCCGCGGTGTGCAGTTCCGGAGGCGAAATCTTGAAGCGGAATCCCTGATCGTTAAGGCTGGTGACGGCATTTCCAATCACCATGTTGGCCAACTCGCAGACAGTCTCGCGCGCGAGGTCGTCTGAACCTTCCACTTCGCCTCCGGCGAGATGTCGCGCGATGTGCATCGCCGTTCCCGAATCGGTATCGAGGATGATGCGCCCCTCGATGTCGCCGGAGATCTCAATCAGAGAAGCAATCCCTTTGCGGCGGTAGGTTTCTTCTTCCATGCTCACGTCGCCAATGCGAGTTTCGCATTGCATAGTCTCGGCGAGCACGGCATCGGCCGAATTGATGAACGGCTGAATCAGCTCCATCTTCATGGCTAGTGGGCTCCTGCTCCAACCGCGGCGGTGGTGAGCACGTCGTCGCCCATCACGTAGCGGATTACCTCGTACAGAACGTCGGGCTTCACCGGCTTTTGCACAAAGTGACGCGCTCCCTTTTGCAGCGCCGCCACGATGTTTTCCTGATAGCCGACAGACGATACCATCACGATGCGCGCATTCTGGTATTGCCGAATGATGCGTTCGGCAGCTTCAATGCCTTCCATCTGCGGCATGGTAATGTCCATGAGCACGAGATCGGGCTGAAGACGCTCATATTCGGTGATGGCTGTGCAGCCATCACCTGCTTCGCCGGCGACGTCGCCGCCACCCGACTCCAGCATCTTGGCAATGTTTTTGCGCGCAAAGATCGAATCATCCACGATCAGAGAGCGCACAGGCTTGTTGTCT
>JAICXS010000017.1 GCA_025934615.1 Nitrospiraceae bacterium | reverse complement strand
TATCATGTTTGGTATCGCCTTGCCCGACTTGGGCCGGGTTTGTGGATCGCGGGTACCTTTCGTGTGGACTACCCCCTGGGGCTTGGGCGCTTTTAGCCCCGCCGCGGGGGTTGACGCGGGCACGACCGTCACGGCGCAACCTACATCGATGAGCCGACGCAGAATATTGTGCTTCACGCCGAAATCGTAGACGACGACATGATGGCGTCTATCAGATCGGCGACTCTGCCCATAGGATTCAGGTTCCCAAAGCCCCGACCCGCTGGTCCACTCATAAGGCTGTGCGCAGGTCACGTCCGCAGTCAAATCCCGTCCGATCATCGAGGCCGCCGCCCGCGCCTTTTCCACCGCCGCGCGCGAATCCATATCCAAATGAGAAATGAGTCCTTGCTGAGATCCCGCATCGCGTAGATGCCTGGTCAACTCTCTCGTATCGATCCCTTCAATCCCCACGACGCGAGCCGCCCGGAGATACTCGTCCAGCGTGTGCTCGGCTCGCCAGTTGCTCGGACGCCGACTGGACTCTTTGATGATAAACCCTTCAGCCCAGATCCGCCGCGATTCGACATCTTCTTTCGCCACTCCATAATTGCCGATGTGGGGACAGGTCATGGTCACAATCTGCCCCTTATAAGAAGGATCGGTGAGAATTTCCTGGTAGCCCGTCATGGCGGTGTGGAAAACTACCTCCCCTAGCGTCTCACCTTCGAAGCCAAGCGCGCGGCCTTGGAAGACCGTGCCATCCCCCAATGCGAGAACTGCTTTCTTTGTCATCGATGATCCTTGAATATGGTAAATCTCATCGGGAGTAATCGAGTACATCAATAATGGAGTAATTGTCGAGGTTGTTTAATTACTTCATTGCTCCACTTCCTTCATTATCTCCCGACGGCGAATAACGATCTTACCTTGATAGGAATTAACCCGATCGCCAAGCCCAGATTCACGACATAGAGGGCTCTGACAATCGTATGTGATTTGAAAAACGATTCATAGGCAGTCTTTCGCTCCGCTTCATCCTTGATGGCAAACGCCTGTTCTTGCAAGCGCACAGAAGATGGCTCCAACACACAGATCACCATTACGGCCAAGACGATCAAGGTGATGGTCACAGCCCATTCAATCCGCGAGAGTCCCACAGGGGCGATGGCAACCGCACGGCTGAGCCTGGTTCGAGACATGGCGCCGATCACCAACATTCCGGCACTCATCAACACGAACCGGTTATAGCCTTCAAACACCCGTGTCAGAAACCGACCGCCCGGCTCCATACCGAAGGAGTTAAAGACGGCCGGGATGACGGCTGCGACGATCACGACTAACCCGCCAATCCAGATTGCAAGCGCCAGCAATTCGAGCGTGTAACAGACGATGACCCATCGAGCGGTGGCGCGTTCGTGAACCGTCAATTGCATGAAGTAATTGGTAAGTAAGTAAATAGTAATTGGAGTACGTGGTGGCAGTTACTTCATTAGTGATTACTCAATTACCTGAATTGTTCCTCGGCCTGATACACGATTCGTCCACCGAGCAACGTCATTAGGACGCGTCCTTTCACTTTCCATCCGGCGAAGGGCGTGTTCCGACTTTTTGAGCGGAAACGTGATGGATCGATTTCCCAGGTTTCTTGCGGATCGACGATCGCGACATCGGCTTCGACTCCCACGGCCAGACTGCCGTTGCTCAAACTGAATGCCTTGGCTGGAGCGGTCGTCAGTTTTTCAACCGCCGATTCCAATGTGAGGATGCCCTCCTCTACAAGCGCCAAGGTCAGTGGAAATGCGGTTTCGAGTCCGACCACACCGTTGGGCGCGGCGGCAAACTCCTGTTGCTTCTCCTGTCCCGCATGAGGAGCATGATCTGTCGCGATGGCATCGATGGTGCCGTCACGCAACCCTTCCTTGATGGCGTGCACGTCATCCCACGTCCGGAGCGGGGGATTCATCTTGGCTAAGGTGTTGAAGCCGCGTACGGCTTCTTCCGTCAAAGTAAAATGATGCGGGCAGGCTTCGGCCGTGACCCGAACGCCGCGCGCCTTCGCGTCCCGCACCATCCGCACGGAGCCGACGGTGCTGAGATGCGCCAAATGCAACCGCGCGCCGGTCAACTCGGCCAGCGCCAAGTTGCGTGAGACCATCACATCCTCGGCCGCAGCCGGCACGCCTTGCAGGCCAAGCTGCGTCGAGACGATTCCTTCGTTCATGCACCCGCCTTCGGACAGATGCAAATCTTCACAATGATCGATGACCGGGACATCGAACGCGAGCGCGTATTCCATCGCCCGCCGCATGACCATGCTGTTCATCACCGGCTGACCGTCATCGGAAATCGCGACACATCCGGCGCGGCGCAAATCGCCGATCTCGGCCAGTTCTTTGCCTTCCGAGCCCTTTGTAATCGCGCCGACCGGAAACACACGTGCATTGCCGGCCGCGCGTGCCTGTTCAAGAATAAATTCGGTGATGGCCTGCGTATCGTTGACGGGATGCGTATTCGGCATGCAACAAACGGATGTAAAACCGCCGGCCGCGGCGGCGGCCGTTCCCGATTTGATGGTCTCTTTGTATTCAAACCCTGGTTCGCGCAGATGGACATGAAGATCGACGAATCCCGGCAAAACCAATTTATTACGTGCATCGATGATCTGGATGGAATCAGTCTTCTGCTTGGTTTTTTTTATGAGGTTTGGGCCAACTGCCACAACCTTTCCCTCTTCGATGAGGACATCGGCGACACCATTGATACGTCCAGGATCAATGACATGACCGCCTTGAATGAGAATGGGTTGATGTGACGATTGGTTCATTCTGGTAATTCTTTCCGGTTAATCAGCAAGTCAACAGATGACTTAATTCCCTGCACCGCTGAGTAAGTATAAGACGGCCATGCGCACCGCCACCCCGTTGGTCACTTGATCGAGAATGACGGAAGAAAAACCGTCCGCAATTTCAGGGGCGATCTCCACGCCACGATTGATCGGGCCCGGATGCATGACGAGCGCGCCGGGCTTGGCCAGTTTGAGCCGCTCTGGGGTTAAACCATACAAGCGCGAATATTCGCGAATAGTCGAAAAGAGCGCCCGCCCCTGCCGTTCTAACTGCAGGCGCAGCATCATAATGACATCTACGTCCCGCAGACCGTGATCGAGATCGTAATATACCTTCACGCCGAGCCGCTCGACGCAGGCCGGCATCATCGTGGGAGGGCCTACGACTCGGACATTCGCTCCGAGCTTCGTCAGGGCGTACACGTTCGAACGTGCGACCCGGCTATGCGCGACATCTCCGACGATCGCAACCTTCAGTCCCTTGAGTTCTAATTTTTTTTCGCGCAGGGTGAACAGGTCCAAGAGGGCTTGGGTCGGATGCTCGTGCCAGCCGTCACCGGCATTGATGACGGAGGACTTGACGCCTCTCGCGAGCGTTTCCGCCGCCCCTGCCGACGAATGACGCAGGACAATGATATCCGCTTGCATGGCTTCAATGTTTCGCGCCGTGTCGAGAAGTGTTTCGCCTTTCACCACACTGCTGTTGGACGGTGAAAAATTGATGACGTCGGCGCTCAACCGTTTCGCCGCCAGCTCGAAGGAGGTCCGCGTCCGTGTGCTGGGCTCAAAAAAGAGATTCACCACCGTTTTCCCTCTGAGCGCCGGCACCTTCTTGATTTCCCGTCCCGTCACTTCCTTGAACGAGTCGGCCGTCTCAAGAATTTGCATAATCTCGTCGGCGTTCAAAGACGCAATGCCGGTCAAGTCCTTGTGCTTGAGACTCATGGGGCGCCTCCCGCTGGTTCTTGGGCTTCTTTGGCGTCTTTGAGAATGACGACGCGGTCATCCTCGCCTTCTTCTTCTAAAAATACCTGCATGATCTCATCGCGGGATGTGGGCACATTCTTTCCGATGTAGTTGGCGCGGATCGGTAGTTGGCGATGGCCTCGATCCACCAAGACGGCCAACTGAATTTCGGCCGGCCGCCCCAGATCCATGAGACCGTCCATGGCTGCGCGGATGGTTCGACCGGTAAAGAACACATCGTCGACCAACACGATTTTCAAATCGGAGATGTCAAACGGGATCGTCGTCTTGCGCAGGATGGGCTGGTCTTTGCGCATCGACAAATCGTCCCGATACAGCGTGATGTCGAGATCTCCGGACGGGACCTGCACCTGCTCGATTTCGAACATGCGTTTCACTAACCGATGTGCGAGATACACACCGCCCGTGCGGATGCCGACAAGCGCTAAATTGTGTGTGCCCTTGTTCCGTTCCAAAATCTCGTGGGCAATGCGCGTCACGGCTCGAGCCACCTCGCTGCCATCCATGACGAGTTTTTCTTTTTTTTCACCGGTCATCATGTACTGACGTACACGGGAAGTAATTGAGTAACTAAGTACATGAGTCGCTCTTCATTCTGTAGTTCATGACGTGCTTAGTTCCTCCAGTACTACTGCGCCAAATGACGTCTTGCCGAAAAGAAGGCATAAAAAAACCCTCTTGCCGGATGGCAAGAAGGCTTCACTTCTCAAAGAGACGGATGCGTCTCCGCTTGGCATCGTTCGCTCCTTACTCACCTCACTGGATGAGCGTTAAAGGTTCCTGCATCTTATCGACTCACCGGTGGAGTGTCAAGCGATGACGAAACGGGTTGCCTCACATGAAACAAAGTGAGTGTAGGGTTCACTCTCGCCCGGGGCAGGATGGTTTGGTGCATGCGAAATGTTGGAAGTGTGTCAACCGATTCAACCTGGGCGATGCGTAGGGCATGCCTTCTGAGCATGTCGCCCATCGACCGTGGCCCGATAACAAAAGCAAGGCCGCCTGGTCTGAGTGCGCGGCGCAGCGCGGAAACGACATCTGCAAGTTCACGCGCCTGGTCAAAGCAGGAATATGGCACCCAGCAGTAGATCCAATCAAAGCGTTCGCGGTATACCGTCTTCCGGTGGATTTCAGCCGGCATGAATCTGACACGCGCTAAAGCATCGAAGCGGCCCGCCTGAGCAGCCGCATTCCAGAGTAGGGATGCCTGTTTCTGGGCCAGCGCCGGGCGAGTATAGAGGACGCGGTAGTCTTTGTCCGCGATGAGCGGGACACAGCTTTGAAGCGACCCGTCGAGATTATCGATCAAGATGCGGCGCGCTTGTGTGTACAGAGAGCCGAGTTGCAGTGAGTCTTCAACGAGATCCTGCAGATAATCCGCGACGAACGGCTGAACGGAGGCTTCGTCGATTTCGGTTGCATCATCAGGGTACAGAAGCACGGCACCGAAGGCCTCGGCAGGCGTGATACGTGGAGGCGCATCGACAAAGAGATGCTGCCAAGTCATGGGGAACTCGGCCGGCGAAACAGGACTCTCACGCAAGGGTCCCCATGATGGGTTAATTGCGGTTTCGGTGTGTCGTGTGCCATCCATCAGAATGAGGGATTGGTTTGCCACACCCACACCCCGTTCCCCGCGGCCCTGTTGCACATTGAGGTACGACATGCCGACAGGATCATCCCCAAGCGTCACTTTCCGCACCGTCCCTCCTTTGACCGTCACGCACAGATGACGCGATCCATCAAAATATCGATACGGAGGATCGGATGAGGGCAACCAGGTGACTTCATGCGACTGGGAAGAGTCCATGAAGACGTCAAACGCCTTACGCCCGCTAGAGGTTTGTGGAACAAAAAAGGCGTTGAACAACCGGAATGCCGCGTCGGACGGATAAGTTGGAATACCGCGATAGCGGAGCGGTAATGGCTGCGGCTGTCCTTCATTTTGGTCGTCATACAATCCACGAATTAATTCGAAGGCCGCCGAACCGGTTCCGGGCAACAGAGACTGAAACAGTTCCACCACCGGCAGGAAATCGATTCGATTCCAGTGCATTGCGCCCATGCACGCCATGAAGCGAGCCCGGTCGAACGTGCCGTTATCAAGAACGTAGAAGGTGTCCTTTTTGTGCCGGATCGTGGCCTGTCCTTGGGCGTCGATTGTTAAATCCTCATCGCTGTAGAAAAAGCGTATTTCATCGAGCGGGACTCGCAACGCTTGAGCGGCCATATGACGCAGGTCATCCGGCCGCAACCGTTGCCATCCCGGCTTTCGGGATAAATCAAGCACCGTCGAATTGACAAGACCGCCCGGTCTCAGCCCCACCCACTGGCCCCAATCGAGGCGAAACCGGGCACGAGCGAACCGCACGGCTCCATTCGGTTCCGGGACCCATTCGCATTCGTGCAACGGATTGCCATCCGGGTCGGTGGCAAGAATTCGTCGGCCATGCGATCCATAGAACACAAGATGACCGGACGGTTGCTGAACGACACGACCGCCCGCTAAAATAAAATTGTGGCTATAGGAGAGGTTGGAGGGAAAGGAAAGATTTCCTTGGCGGGTCAATGGACCGATGAATGCATCCACGTATAAATTGGAGGTTCCTCAAAAAAGGTCCGTCCATTACACCGGCCAAGACGCGCCCGGTCACGAGCAAAGCCGAAAACGCAAGGGAGGACCTTTTTCAGCAGCCTCTCACTCCCGTAGCTGGCCGCTGCCTAATACTACAAATTTCGTGCAGGTTAATTCTTCAAGTCCCATTGGACCTCTGGCATGGATCCGTGTCGTACTGATTCCGATCTCGGCGCCAAGGCCAAACTGATTGCCGTCGTTGAGCCGGGTCGACGCATTGACCATGACGGCGCCGGCATCGATCTCGCGCAAGAACCGCATGGCGCGACCATAATCTTGTGTCACGATGGCTTCCGTGTGGCGCGAGCCATAACGAGCAATGTGCTCCATCGCCTCTTCGATATTTTTTACGACTTTCACGGCGAGAATCGGCGATAAAAATTCTTGGCCGTAGTCGCTGTCGTCTGCCGGCTTCACTTCTGGACAGAGCGACAAGGTTCTGGCACATCCGCGCACTTCGACCCCCGCTTTCATCAACTCACTGACAAGACCAGGCAACACCGGGCGCGCACTGCTCTGGTGGACCAGCAGGGTTTCCATCGCATTACAGGTAGACGGTCGCTGTACTTTGGCGTTGAACGCAATGGATATCGCCATCGCCACGTCGGCGTCGGCGTCGATATAAATATGACAGACTCCCTTGTCATGTTTGATGACCGGAATCCGCGATTGTTCCGTCACTGTTTTCATCAGCGATTCACCGCCGCGGGGAATGATCACATCGATATATTGGTCTTGCTTCAGCAATTCCACCACGACGTCACGCTCTGTGCGGTCGACAAAGGTAATCGCGCCGGCCGGGACCCCGGACTTTTCCGCGGCTTCGGACAAGACGGATGCAATCATTGTATTGGAGTGAATGCCCTCGGAGCCTCCACGGAGCACACAGGCATTGCCCGACTTCAAGCACAATGCGGCGGAGTCCGCCGTCACGTTCGGGCGCGACTCATAAATGATGCCGATGACCCCGATCGGCACCCGTACCCGCCCCACCTGCATGCCGTTCGGACGGCGCCGCATGTTCAACGTTTGCCCGACGGGATCGGTCAGTTTCGCAATCTCTCGAATACTGTCCGCCATCGCGACAATCCGCTCCGGCGTCAACCGGAGCCGATCCGCCATGGCCTCCTTATCGCTGGATGAGCCAAAGGCTACAAGGTCTTTTTCATTCGCGGCGAGAATGTCATCCGTGTGAGCGATTAATCCATCGGCCATGGCAGTCAGGGCCTGATCCTTGCGGATAGTCGAAAGAAATGCCAATCGTCCGGCAGCGCTCCGAGCTTTCTGAACCAGTTCTTCGACATACTCTGTGGTCGATTTTGGGGATGCATCCGTCAAAGGGGATGCATCCGTCAAAGGTGTCTCATCGACCGCCGGTATCTGTGTTTCCATGGATCCTCCCACGCCTTGTAGAGCGATTGAGCATACCGCCCCCGCGTAAGAAGCGTCAAGCGCGGGGTATGCGCAGCCCGGATAGGCTGTGTACGCATGATTACTAAGCTCGAACGGTGTAAGCATTCCGCTGCTTGTTGCCCCGCAATGGATGGCTTTAGCATTGGCACAACAGTTGAGGGAGAAATATGCCGTATTCGCCGTCGCTTGACCAACACAGGGCAGCCCTTTCAGAACCGCTTATTTCGATTGTCGTCCCCTGTTTCAATGAAGAAGCGGTCATCCAAGAAACGCATCGTCGTCTGACCGACACCCTGACCGATCTGGAGGGCCGCTACGAGATTGTGTATGTCGACGATGGGAGCCGCGATCGGACTCTTTACATTTTGGAATCGATTCAGGCAGCCGATGAGACCGTCCGCGTCCTGTCGTTCTCTCGGAATTTCGGCCATCAGATGGCGGTATCGGCGGGCATCGATCATGCGCAGGGCGATGCCGTCATTCTTATTGATGCCGATCTTCAAGACCCTCCTGAGCTTATTCGCGCCATGGTCGAGAAGTGGCGTGAAGGATATGACGTTGTCTATGGCCAGCGGCATTCTCGCGAAGGCGAGTCCTATTTTAAAGTGGCAACCGCCCGTCTCTTCTACCGATTCATCAATCGCCTGTCCGATGTCCCCATCCCGCTCGACACCGGCGATTTCCGATTGATGAGCCGGCAGGTGGTGAACGTGCTCAAACGCATGCCGGAGCGGGATCGATTTATCCGGGGCATGGTCAGTTGGGTCGGCTATCGTCAATGTGCGTTACCATATGAGCGGGCTCGGCGGTACGCCGGCGTGAGTAAGTATCCGCTTCGAAAAATGGTCGCCTTCGCCACCGACGGCATCCTGTCGTTCTCGATTAAACCGTTGCGACTGGCCACGACGATGGGATTCCTGACCAGCGGTCTGGCGGTGCTCGGCATTCTCTACGCCCTTGTTCTTCGCCTCTGGACGAGCTATTGGGTCAGTGGCTGGACCCTTCTTATCATTTCGGTGCTGTTCCTCGGCGGCGTGCAATTGATCTGTCTCGGAATCATCGGTGAATACGTCGGCCGTATTTATAGTGAAAGCAAACGGCGGCCCTTGTATTTAATCGGCGAGGCGCTTGGGTTTAAAACCGACACCGAACCGGCGGCACTTGACCAGAGGCCGACGGTGATCATGCGCAATCGTTACGGAACATGACGAATGGAGTCCGCCGATGGGCGAAGCTGGTGGCTGGGCTCTTGGTTACCGGTGTCTGCTCGTGGCTCATCATTCAACAGGTCGACCTTTCACGACTCTGGGTTGTCCTTTCTTCTGCTGATCCTTCGTGGATCGTCCTTGGCCTCTTCTTCCTCAGCATGGCCTATCTTCTCCGCATCGTCCGGTGGTGGCTCATGCTGCGCGCCATCGTTCCGACTCTGCCGCTCATGGCCTGTGCCGGTCCATTTCTATCAAGTATCGCTTTGAACAATTTGTTGCCGTTTCGTGCTGGCGACGTCATGCGGGTGGTCGGCTTTTGCCGTCAGTTGACGCTGCCTGCGTCAAGTGTCCTCGGGTCACTAGTGCTCGAGCGATTATTGGATCTGACGGCCATCCTAATCATGTTCTTTGTGGCCGTGCCGCACGCGACCCCGGAGGGTTTTCCAGCCGAAGTTCTCGTGACTGCCGGATGGCTCGGCTTGGTTTGTGTCGTACTGATAGTCGTCACCATTGCCATGCCCGAAGCGCTGGCGCGTCTGACAGCAAACATTGCCCTCGAGGTTCGCAATAGGGCGTGGGGGCGAGCCGGTCGTCTTGCGCAATGGGTCGGGCATTTTTTCTCGTCACTTGCGCTCATGCGAACTCGTCAACAGATTATCCCGCTGGTACTTCTTTCTCTCGGCGCATGGTGCCTGGAGGGGGCCTTGTTTGCGGCGGTCGCCAAGAGCGTGCACATCGACGATCCAGGGATTGCGCCATGGTTTGCATTGTCCACCGGCACGCTCGGAACGTTATTACCCAGTACCCCCGGCTACGTCGGCACGTTCGATTACCTCACGATGGTGGGTTTCCTCGCGTACGGCTTTTCTCAATCCGTCGCCGCTGCGTGCGCCCTCCTCGTCCACGTCGTCCTGTGGGTCCCTCAAACGACGGTCGGAATGGTATCGCTTCTGATTATCAAATTGAAACCGACTGCTCCGGTGGTACGGTCGCCCTCTACCGCAAAGGTCTCGGCATGACGGACTTTCGGGAAGCCTGTCTTTCTTCACCTCCATTGCGTGAGTTAGACAACACCCGCTGACCGCTGGCACCCTTGCGTCAGCTCGATGCTGTTCCGTGTTACAAACTGGCGAAGAACATTGGATTCATCTTGGTCTAGCGTAATCGGCGTAGGTCTTGTCCCGCTTGTCTCCTTCTTCCAATGGCCTTAGGATGCCTTGACGGGTTCGTTCGATTCCGCCTCGTGGTCTGGCATCCCAATACGCCACCCATTTCACGTACCTGTATAGAGTCATCCGCCTCAATGGCAATCGCATAGGCCGAGGTTCGATCAAAACAATTTCCGGGTTTTAACAAAGGAACCTTGGACTGCTCGTGAACTTTTTCCTGGAAGACGTCTTCGAAAGCGTGTTGGCCGGGTGCTTGTTCCCCATCTTTCTTCTCGTGCCTGGATATCTTCTTGCCGCCTCGTTGGATATTTGGCAATTTCGAAGCCGTTCCGTTGGAGCCCGGCTGGCCCTCGGAATCGTGATCTCGTTTGCCGTCACACCGGGGGTCGCCTATCTTCTCGCGCGATTTTGGTCGCTCCAGTTAGTCTGCTATGTCTTTCTGACCGTCTCTCTGCTCTGCCTTTTAATGAGAACCGCAAAAAGCCGATCCCTGAATGCCACCTCAGCTCTGTCGGCCGTAAGATCAGATCGGCATGTACCGCAGGCGGTCGCGCTCGCAGCCGTATGGATGGGGGCCGCAATATTTCTTCTCAGCGATTTTCAAAGCGCGAACCGCCTCTACCCGAATGTGGTTGCGCATGATTATGCCTGGCGCATCGCGGTGACGGGCGCTATTACACGCACAGATGTGCCTCCGATCAATCCCGATTTCTATCCCGGTCATCCCGTTCAGCTCTATTATTATTACTTTTGGTTCATGACATGCAGCCTGGTCGATCTGTTAGGCGGCTCGTGGGTTGGTCCGCGCGGGGCGCTGTTCGCGGGCGCAGGCTGGATTGGAGTCGGCCTCATGGCCACCGTCGGCCTGTATGTTCGCCTGATCGCTCCCGAACACTCGATGGTACGGACACGATCTATCTTTCTTGCGCTCGCCCTCCTGCTTGTCACCGGCTTCGATATCGTCCCCATCGTAGGGACCTATCTGTATCAACTGACTCAAGGTCCACTGATTCTGTACCCGAGCGCGGAATGGTGGAATGAGGCTGTTGGAGCGTGGCCGCATTCTGTCATGTGGGTGCCTCACCATATGGCTGCCCTGATAGCCACGTTGGGCGTATTTCTCGTCTTTAGCAATCTTCCTTATG
>JAICXS010000050.1 GCA_025934615.1 Nitrospiraceae bacterium | reverse complement strand
CAAACATTTGAGCAAGACCTGTACGGAAGACGAGCGTCTGGCTCATGCCGTCCATGCAGAGGAATTGCTGCAGGCGATTCAACGAGGACAAGAGGTCGATCTCGTCGGCGTCGTAGTTGTCGGAAATCTGTTTCTCGATCAATTGGCTGTGGTCAATGTGCCGGCGCCAGATCGGCTCTCCCCTTTGATTGAGGAAGTGGTTACGGCTGGCGGCGTCAAAACGTTACGAATCATTTCGCGCGCGCTATCGATTCGGGAGTCGCGGATACGGGGGACGATTGCGACGAAACTTAAAGAGGGTTACCTGTTGATGCAAGGCCCGGTCATCATGACCGGAACGATATGTGAAGAAATGGTCGATCTTTCCCATACGATGTTTGGTGAGGCCGTGGATCTTTCCGATGCCGTTTTCCGTCGTGAAGGATTATTTCTACAAACTGTGTTCAATAAGCCTGCGCGATTTGAACGGGTGGTCTTCGGCGCGCACACCCGATTTCATCGCGCGCGGTTTGGTGCGCCGGTGACATTCTCGGACGCCCGATTCAATGGTCTGGCAGAATTCCTCGAAGTCGCATTCGATAAGGAGACCAGTTTTGCTCACAGCAATTTTAAGTTGGGAACGGGATTTTCTGGAGATCAGTTCGCAGGGACGCTAGATTTTTCCGAGGCGCTTTTTGAGAGAGACGTGTATTTTCTCTTCACACGCTTTGCCGGGGATGCCTCTTTTCGTCGCTCGACGTTCCGCGGACAGGCCGACTTTTCAGACGCGGAATTTCATGGGACGACAGACTTCACGGGCGCCTTTTTTACCATCGATCCGGTGTTCCAGCGAACCACGCTTTCCAGTTCTCCTCCCACGCGAGGCGAGTTTCGGAGGGATCTCACCTTGTACGGGATTGCCGCCAGCTTGATGGTGTTTACTGTTCTGGTGTTATGGATCTTTAAAAGGCGGTAGTGGGTTTCCCCAGCTACCACCACATATAGAATTTATCTTGCACCGATGCCCCTATGGTGGTATAAGGCTGACCCAATACCGGGAGGCTGAGTGGAACCAGAGCAGATTGAACTTCCTTACCATGTCAGGCTGGAACAGTTCGAAGGTCCGCTGGATCTTCTCCTCCATCTCATCAAAAAGCACGAGATTAATATCTACGATATTCCGATCTCGTTAATTACCCAGCAATACCTCGAATACGTCAGTTTGATGACCTCATTAAACTTGACGGTCGCGGGCGATTTTCTCGTCATGGCCGCCACGTTGGTTCACATTAAGTCCCGCATGCTCTTGCCGGTGGATGAGACGGAAGCGGATGAGGAGGACGGGCCGGACCCTCGCGAAGATCTCGTTCGCCGCCTCTTGGAGTACAAACAGTATAAGGATGCGGCAGGGCGTCTGGATGACCGTGAGCGGCTCTGGCGCGAAGTGTTCGCTCGCGAACAGCCGGTCGTTGTGCCCGTGCGTTCCGACGAATCGCTGATGGATGATGTGACTCTGTTCGATCTGGTCGATGCCTTGCAAGGCGTTTTGGATCGAACGCCAGATAAACGTCTCATTGAAATTATTCCTGAGAACTTGACGGTCAAAGATCGGATGAACGCCATTCTCGAGTTGGTCGCGGAGCGGGAGTCGATGACCTTTGTCTCGCTGTTTGAAGGTCAGCAGTCCCGCTTGGTCATTATTGTAACGTTTTTAGCCCTGCTCGAATTAATTCGAATCAAACTGCTCCGTATTTTTCAAGGTGAAGCATTTGGGCCCATTCTCCTCACACGGGCATTTTCCCCGGTGAACGAGCAGGACGCCGGCTCAGTTCTGGACAATGGCTGGGAGGAACTATGAGCACATTGATCGATTATGTGGAACATGACCCTATGAACGAACAATCAGCCGATCTCAATGGTGCGTTGGATAGTGAGATGATGGAAGTGAAGCCGATCCAGATCGAGGAGCCGCTGAATGAACCGCCGATTGCCTCGGCGCCTGCGCCATCGGCCGATCCTGTCGATGAGCGAGAGTTAGAAGCCATTCTGGAAACGCTCTTATTTGTCTCTCATGAGCCGGTGACATTGGACCGGCTGACGGCGGTATTAGGCGGGGTTGACAAGTCTGACGTTCGGCAAGCGTTGGAGAATCTGAAGTCCACTTATGAGAAGCGCGAGCGGGGATTGCAGATCAGCGAGGTGGCCGGCGGCTTTCAATTGAGCACGCGGCCCGAATATGCGCCTTGGATTAAGATGCTGGGAAAAACTAAGGCCACCGCCAAACTTTCACGCTCTGCGCTCGAATCGTTAGCGATCATTGCATACAAGCAGCCGATTGTCCGTGCCGAGATTGAGGCCATTCGGGGAGTGGAAACGTCGGGGGTGTTGCGGACCCTGCTGGAGCGCAAGCTGGTGCGGATTGTCGGTCGAAAAGACGTGCCGGGACGTCCGATCATGTATGGGACCACGAAATTCTTCCTGCAACATTTCGGCTTGCGTGATTTGGCTGAGCTCCCGCCGCTCCGAGAGTTCAAAGAGCTTGGCGAATCCGAACAAGCGATGCTGCCCGTTGGAGACGAACCGCTCCAAGTCGGTGAGGGCTCTTCAGTCGTCGATCGTGCAGATACCGATTCGTCGACATTTCTTCCTATCTCAGATGAGACGACCGAACAACTGTCGTCCTGATCGGCAGAAGGCCGGCAGAGCCGGGCCTTGTTCTCCTTTCGAAGCCTTGCCTACAATGGTGTAGAGTTTCCACCATTCCACAATGACTCTCGTATTGCCTGACAAGACGCGCTCCATTGCCGGGGACTTGCGACGTCTCATTGGATCTGAAAAGGTTCGTGACGATGCGCCTGCCTTAACGGCCTATGCTGTCGATGCCAGCATCTATAGGCTTGTGCCGAAGGCCATTGTGCTTGCGGAATCGGAAGAAGATATTCAGCGTGTGGTGGACTATGCCGTGCGCGTAGGCGTGCCGTTGACCCCGCGTGCGGCCGGGACCAACCTGACCGGTTCGGCGATTGGTTCCGGCATCATTCTCGATGTCTCCCGCTTGAACCGGATTCTCGAAATCAACCGTGAGGAACGATGGGCTCGTGTGCAGCCCGGCATCGTGCTTGCGGAGCTGAATAAGCAGCTTGCGCGCGATGAAGTCATGTTTGGTCCGGACCCCTCGAGCGGAGACATGTGCAAGCTTGGCGGGATGCTGGCCAATAATTCTGCCGGACCGCATACGCTTCGCTACGGGTCGGTCAAGGATAATGTGCATGCGTTGCGTGTCTATCTGCAGGCGGGGCACTGGCTGGATGCGCGGCCCTATGCGCTCGATGATCCTCGATTGAACGAGATCCGAAGGCTCCATCCATCCATTGGAAACATTCTCACCGTAGTGGGCGCCCATGGCGAGATGATTCGATCGAAGCGCCCGACGGTCAGCAAGAACAGTTGTGGGTATAACGTATTCGGTCTGTTGGATGGACTGGATCGAGGCGTGTTAGATCTACCGAAGTTATTCGTGGGGAGCGAGGGCACGCTTGGCGTAATGAGTGAAGCGACGATTCGCCTCGTCCCTCGGCCCAAAGCCACCACGACGGCGCTCATCCACTTTCGTAGCCTGGATGAAGTCGGTGATGCGGTGTTCAAACTGCTGTCTTTGTCGCCCAGTGCGCTGGAAGTGATGGACGGAAACACACTGAATCTCATCGGACGAGACCGACATAATATTCCCGCCGATGCCGAAGCGACGCTCATTGCTGAATTTGATGAAACGGCGGAACAAGGTACGCCTCCCGATTATGGACAGGACATACGCCTTCTCTGTCGGGCATTCCGGCTCTCGGCCGATCCCGTCCTTGCGTTCAGTCAGGAACAGCGTGAGCAGATATGGAAAGCGCGTAAGGCGCTCTACCCGACGCTCTACCGCTATGGCCACGGGAAAAAACCGATCAATTATGTGGACGATGTCGTGGTGCATGCTGAACGAATTGGTGAACTGGTCCGTTATCTGGAGGAGTTCTTCAAAGCCCAGCGGGTACCGGTTGCCATCTTCGGCCATATTGGAAACGGGAACGCCCACATCGTCCCGCTGCTCAACGTCAACGACAAGGAAGATTTTGTGCGCATGGTGGACAGCTACCATGCCATCCATGAAGCCGTTTTGACCAAGTTTGGCGGATCGATTTGCGGAGAGCATGGCGATGGACGTGTGCGCGCGGAATATGTACGCCGGATGTTCGGTGAGGAATTGTACGGCCTCTTCAAACAAGTGAAGCAGAGCTTCGATCCAGCGGGCGTGCTCAACCCCGGCGTGAAAATTAGCGAGGCGCCGTTTACAGAATACATCGACTACACCCGATTATCCAAATCGTGCGCGACCTGCGGCAAATGCAACTCCGTCTGTCCGGTCTATGACGTATTTCAGTCCGAAGATATGAGCTCACGCGGATGGTTCGAGATCGTCACCGCCAAGGATTACAGTTATCTGAACTCGAAGCGCGTGGTGGAAGCCTGCTTGAATTGTAAGTCCTGCCGAACCATTTGCCCGGCCGATGTCGATGTCTCGGATCTCATTCTCAAGCGGCGCGCGGAACATCCTAACTTTATAGCTGGATTGGTCTTCAAATTTCAGGCACGCCAAAGACTTTTCGAGCCGGTCCTGAAGCTGTTGGGAAGAATGCAATGGCTCTGGGACCGGCCATCCATCCGAGCACTGATCGAATACGTGACCCGACCGCTCATGAAGCGAGTCGCGGCGACTGCCCGAATACCGCGGGACATGGTACTGCCAAAATTGGCAGCGAAGCACCTTCCGGAGCGTTATCCGGAGTTAGTCGGAAACGGGCGAACCGCCGAAGCCACGGTCGCCTATTTCCATGGGTGTGCTGCGAAATATTTTGACGATGGTGTGGGCGATGCCGTGATTCGTGTGCTGCGACAACAGGGAATCGAGGCGGCGCTTCCGCCGCAGCGGTGTTCCGGGACGCCGATCCAGACCTATGGACATGCGGATGTGATGAAGGATGGCGCGCGTTTCAATCTCGCGTCATTCGAATCGTATGAGACGATCGTCACGGGATGTGCCTCCTGTACCCTCATGTTGAAAGACTATCCGAAACTCTTCGTCGGGGAGCCGGAAGAAGACGCGGCGAAACGACTGGCCAAGAAAGTAAAGCACGTGACGGAGATGAGTTCGCAACCGATGCCGCTAAGCAAGTTTGAAACGGTACCGACACGGCCATGTAAGGTGACGTACCATTCGTCGTGCCATCTTCGTGCGGCGGGCGTCACCAAAGCGCCGCGACATGTGCTGTCTCAGTTGCCTGGCGTTGAATTCGTCGAGATGCAAGATGCCGATCGCTGCGCCGGTGGTGCCGGCACCTATGTACTCAAGGACTACGACACGTCTCAAAAGATCTTCGATCGAAAGCGCCGAGCGATCGAGGAGAGCGGCGCCGAGATCGTCGCAACGAGTTGCCCGGCCTGCATGATTCAGTTAAAAAATGGGCTCCGAGGGAAGGTCGCGGTCAAGCATGTCGCCGAGTTGATGAGCGAATCTTACCAGGCGAAGAGTGTATCCGGTGAAGGAACGCCGTCTCATTCATGAGGTGGACGCCTGGTAAAAGAGATTGGGTCTTTCTGATGGCCGTGGCAGCGGTGGTGCTGTTTGTCTCGCTCCTTCCGACACCGCGTGAGCGGAATCCAATGATCCCTGCAAACGAGCCACATCGAACGTTGACAGCGGAGACACACTGTTCGCAGTGTCACGCGTTGCAAGGTAACCAGCCGCTGTCCAGTCGCCATCCGAAACGGCAGGATTGTTTTAAATGCCACCGTCGGGCCGACGTCCTGTAGTTGTACGAGAAGAGGAGGCAAGTTGGTATGGTGACGGTCTTATTGTTCGGTCAATCCTTGAAAGATGTCGTCGGCGCCTCTGAACTGCAGTTTGAGATTACGGAGGGAATGACGCTGAAGAGCCTCATCGACGCCCACCCCGATCCACTTGAAGGCCTGATGCTGTTTCTGGCGAAGAGCGAAGTCCTGGTTACCGTCAACCGAAAGGTCGCCGTCATCGATTCTCCCATCCGCGACGGCGATACGATCAAATTGACCCATCAGACGAACCCGATCTTCGACGGTGCGCGTTGGCATAATCCGTAAGTGGACAGGCTCCAACTTCTCACTATCAATAGCTGCCTAAGTTTCGTGAAATTCCTGCAGATTTGCTTTTTGAAAAGCAAAATCAGCGTTGCAAATGGTTTCCCACAAGACGAATTTTTCGACTCGCCTTTAGCAATGTGGCCAATGTATCGTTTTCTTTAGAGTAATCAGCCGTGAGATGGAAATATGAACGAGGATAGCAGACTGAAGTAAAGTTCAGCGGGAAAGATCAATAGAAATAGGGGACGTCGGCCTCATATCTTTTGTACTGTGAGTTCCAGCACGACACCCATCTTCCGATATTTCTCATCACGGGTAGCGAGCAGTTGTTCGGGAGTCAAGTCCATTAAGTGGCTGAGATGCGTCGTGAACGATTTGGCAATCCGCTTGGCGGCGGTGTCCGGATCGCGATGGGCGCCGCCGGCAGGTTCTGGAATCACTTCGTCGATGACACCGAGCTTGTACAGATCTTCAGCCGTCATCTTGAGCGTGGCAGCCGCATCCGGCACCTTCGCCGGATCGTCCCACAAAATGGCCGCACATCCTTCTGGAGAGATGACGGAATAGATAGAATGCTCGAGCATGAGCACACGATCCGCCACACCGAGCGCAAGCGCGCCGCCGCTGCCGCCCTCCCCGATGACTACTGAGATGATTGGGACGGCGAGACGCGACATCACGAACAAATTGCGCGCAATGGCTTCGGCTTGGCCCCGCTCTTCCGCCCCGATACCTGGGTATGCCCCAGGCGTGTCGATAAACGTGATGATCGGACGACGAAATTTTTCAGCGAGCCGCATGAGACGCAGGGCTTTGCGGTAGCCTTCAGGATTGGGCATCCCGAAGTTGCGTTCCATACGCTCTTTGAGCGTGCGGCCTTTCTGGTGGCCGATGATCATAATGGATTGGTCATTGAACCGAGCAAAGCCGCCGACAATGGCCCGGTCGTCGGCAAAGGCGCGATCGCCATGCAATTCCTGAAAGTCTCGGCAAAAGGAATTGACATAGTCGAGGACAGAGGGGCGTTGCGCATGACGGGCCAATTGGGTCCGCTGCCAGGGAGTGATCTTACTGTAGAGCTCGACTTCTTCTTGCGCCAGACGGGTCTTGAGCTTACGAAGTTCTTCTTGAACAGAATGTTTCGGGGATCCCGCTGCCGCCAGCTTTTCGATCTTCTCTTCAATTTCCCGTAGCGGTTTTTCAAACTCCAAATAATCTCTCATCGTGAGCCCTCGTCGGTTTACAGCAACGCCACGGCGCCTTTTCCCAACACCGCTTCGACGTCTGTCACAAATCCCTCGCTCGGTAAAACGGCGAGATTGGGAAGAGGCGCGGTATCGGCTTCCAGATTGTGCAAACAGAATGTGATGGAAATGCTGGCGTGGCCGGGATGACGGGAAAAGACTTGCTGGAGCTGAATCAGGCGATCCGGCACTACAGCCGTTTCAGCCAATCGAAGGTTTACGCGAGTGATGCCGCGCGTCTGGAGTTCCGTCAAGGATTCTACCTTCGTACCCTTAAGTCGGGTACCCTTTTCGGCTCGGTCGATCGTGCCAGTGACCCGAATGAGACTTTCTACGACAATCAAAGCGCCACATGACCGATAAAGGTCCGGGAAAGCAATGACTTCTATCATGCCATGAAGGTCCTCAATTGTAAAATATGCCATCCGATCGCCCTTCTTCGTGGTCATCGCCTTGACGGTTTTGACGATCCCGCAGAGGCGAACTTCCCGGCCATCGGAGCACTCTGAGAGGCTGTTGCATGTGCCGGTCGAGAACTTTTCGATCAAGGTCTCATAGCGAGTCAGTGGGTGACCCGTGATATAAAATCCCGTTAATTCACGTTCTTGCCGCAACCGTTCTCCCGCATCCCATTCTGGAATATTGGGTAAGGGTGGGTCGGCGAGGGGAGTGCCTTGTGAGTGGCCATCGTGATCTCCTCCGAACATACTCGTCTGTCCGCGGTCCCGTTGGCGTTGTGCGGCCGCCGCGTCCTCTATGGTTTGATCCAACACCGCGGCAAGTTGGGACCGCTTGGCATTCGTGGAGTCAAAGGCCCCCGTCTTGATAAGCCCTTCCAAGACCCGTTTATTCACCTTGTGCAGATCGATGCGTTGGCAGAAATCGTAGAATGACCGGAATCGTCCGCTCTCATTTCTCGTGGCGATGATCGATTCGACCGCTCCCTCACCGACATTTTTAATGGCGGCCAGCCCAAACCGGATGCCGCCTTCCACAACCGTAAAGGTTGTCTGGCTTTCATTCGCATCGGGCGGCAAAATACGGATACCCAGATCCCGGCACTCGGTAAAATAGCCGACCATTTTATCGGCATTCCCCATATCGTTGGTCATGAGGGCGGCCATGAATTCGGTCGGGTAGTGAGCCTTCAGGTAGGCGGTCTGATAGGTGACCAGCGCATAGGCGGCCGAGTGGGATTTGTTAAACCCGTAGCCGGCAAAATAGGCCATGAGATCGAAGAGCTTTTCTGCTTTTTTCTCTGAATAGTGCAGGACCTTTGCCCCCTCGATAAAGAGGGATTTCTGCTTCTCCATCTCTTCGGGCTTCTTTTTGCCCATGGCGCGCCGTAAGAGGTCGGCTTGACCGAGAGAAAAGCCGGCGATCTTATTGGCGATTGCCATGACCTGTTCTTGATAGACGATAACACCGTACGTATCCTTGAGGATCGGTTCCAGCGCCGGCGGATCGTAGGCGATGTGCGATGGATCGCGCTTCCGCTTGATGAAGTCCTCGACCATGCCGCTTTCCAGGGGACCCGGCCGATAGAGCGCAAGAATGGCGATGAGATCTTCAAAGTGTTCCGGCATGATACGAACCAACAGATTGCGCATGCCGGAGCTTTCCAATTGGAAGATGCCGGTCGTGCGTCCGGACGAGAGCAGTTCGTACGCCCTCGCATCATCTAACGTCAGATTTTCCATATCCAGTGGCGGAGCCTGTTCACGCGCCTTCCGCTCGTTGATCATCCGGACTGCGTGATGAATCATCGTCAAGGTTTTCAAACCCAGGAAGTCGAATTTGAT
>JAICXS010000501.1 GCA_025934615.1 Nitrospiraceae bacterium | reverse complement strand
TTTCATAGGCTGGGTGCGGGGGCACTGTTTGCAAGTGGCCGCATCAAGGGCGCCGTATCGGTTATGCCGGTGGTGTCGAACAGCGGCAAAAGTTCTTCGCCTTTGCGCAGCAAACTAACGGCCGGGCTGAGGGCAAAAACTCGCGCGGCTGGGTGCCGATCGACGATGTAGCCGAAGACGTCCGTTTCGTGGTACGGCGTGTCGCCGATGCCATCTTGATTGCGATCGGCGCCGGTATAATCGCTCCAGAAATTGCCCTGGCCTTTTTCGGTGAAAGCGTTCGGGCCCTTGCGTCCCTGCTGAGTCTCGAAAGGCGGTTGCCAGACCTGCTCGGTATTGCGAATAAATGAATTTGCGACGAAGACATTTTCCTCCGAGCTGTTGCTGAGGTAGAGCCCGATATCGTTCGTGGCGATGAGATTTCCTTCGAACCGATTCTGGTTTGCCTGCTGAACGAACAATCCCCGATTTTGCCCGCCGATGACGTTGTTGATGATTTTGGAGTTATCGACCTGCTTAAGAACCATGCCATGCCGGCGGTTGGCGATCATTTGATTGCCCATCACCACCGATTGACGACTGAACATGAGCGTGGCTCCGACGGCGTTGCCGCTGAGCGTGTTCGTGAGCAACTCGTTTTGATGCGAATACATGTAGTGAATTCCAAAACGCGTGTCGTGAACCTGATTGCCGGCGATGAGGTTCTGATCCGCGTAGGAGAAATACATGCCATCCCGTTTATCATGGATGGTGTTGTTAAGAATCCGGTTGTGGCGGGTTTTCCAAAGATGAATGCCGTTGCCTCGTTTTGCCGAGGGTAGTTGCGGGTTACCGAAGATCGTGTTGCCAGCGATAACAGAGTCATCGGCGCCGCGGATGTAAATGCCGAAGCCATCAACTTCCACCCGGCAATCGCTTACAGCCACATCGGTCGAGCGAATCATGATGCCAGAATCGAATCCGGCTAGATCTGCGCCAGAGTTGCGAATCACTAAACCGGACACGTGAGTGTCTGGAGCGTTGATAGTGAGAACGGTTCCGGTGCCGTCGCCATCGATCACTGGAGAATTGGTTCCGAGCAAATGGATCGGCTTTGCGATAATTACGTGTTCTCGAAAAACCGCTGGACCTTGCACCAGAATCGTGTCTCCAGCGGCGGCGGCACTGACCGCTCTGGAAATGGAATCGGTAACAACCACGGTCTCGCCCAAGCCGCGGGCGGCCAGGTAGACGGAGAAGATAATGAACGCGACAAACCTCACAGTTTGGCAAAAGTGGGATCGGCGTGACCTCCCAAGGCGGTCAGGAGCGTGAACACCACCGAGTTAATCACGCGGGTGTGATCAAAGGCAATGAGTGTGGCCACCAGGATCATGACTACCGCGCTGGTCCATTGAAGTCCCTTGGTGACCCAGGGCCGATGGACGTATTGCCAGGTCCAGTTGCCTACGGCGACGGCGATCGCCGCCATCGGCAGCGCCAGGGCCAACGAGTAAGTGCCCAAAATCAGCGCGCCCCAGTACCAGGTTGAGGTGCCGACAAAGATGAGCAGCGGATAAAGAATTGCCCCGCCCATGCAAGTCAGGCAGCTCACTGACAGGCCAAGGCCGGCACAAAACGAGTTTGCTGGAGTGATGTTACCCGGCTGCCGCAGACTTAAGCCGGGCGCGCGAATCACGGCAGCACGTTTGGGTGAAACAAGGCCAACTACGGCGGCGATGCCCATACGGAACTTGCGACCGAGTTTTGCGAGCCAAACGAAGCATTGGTTGCCACGCTTCACTACTCCGACAGATTTGAGGGCGAAGTAGACAAGGAAAGCCGCGCCGAGGTAGTTGGCGTAATGCGCCCACGCACCGAACCCAGGTCCATGGTGCATGTGCGCTGAAGCGGTCTCTGCCGAGATTGCCTGATTCATCGCCGGCGGCTCGGTTCCGCAAAATACTTCTTTCAGCGATGCCCCGGCCTGCAATCTGGTCTGCATGCCGAGTAGTTGCTGGCCCATGTAAGCGACCGTGGCGCCGCTGGCCATGTAAAGAACGGTGAACCCGGCGACAAACGCCAACAGATTGCGCAGGATGCGTCCGCGTACTTCGATCGGCAGGCGCGCGCTTTTTTCGGCAATCGCGGCGGAGCTTACGACTCCCGCGATGATGCCCGTGTAATACGTAGTCAGCTCGATAGCGCAGGGGCTGAGGATGACCATGAGCGCGCCGATGATGCCCAGAACAAGCATCAGAGTGCTGGCAAC
>JAICXS010000368.1 GCA_025934615.1 Nitrospiraceae bacterium | reverse complement strand
GAGGCCACACGCTCCGCGCGCTTGGAAAACATCTTGGGCGCTATCCAGAATAACCTTGAGCAGATTCCTGAATTGAAGGAACGGCTCCGCGAACTCGTGAAGCAATGGAAATGAGGACATGCCGCTGTGAACATGTTGGAAATGTTCTCCCAGGGTTTATTTGAGGGAGTCAAACCGATGCTGGTCGCCCGAGATCATTTAGTCCGCCACCCGGACCGTTGCACGCATCAAGCGATCTGCATCCCGGTCTGCCCGACGGGCGCATGGCTGTCCACCCCCCCGTTCAAATTCGACTCGTCGCGCTGCATGGAAAGTTGCCGGCTCTGCCTCGACGCCTGCCCGTCACAAGCGATCTACGCTGTATTTCGAAAAGGCGATAAGCTGCTTGAGCCGACCAAGAAGTAATTTTGTTAATACTAATTGGTAATTCCGGGGTCATCACCAAATTAATCTACATTATCCTCTTACGGACTCTTCCCCAGTACGCGCTCCCCACATAACCGCATCCGCCTGTCAGTATCGTCAGCGCCATGATCCGATAGACCTGGCCCTTGGGGATTTTCACGTTGATGGAGGGGTCCAACAGGTCTGTGGAGTCGGCTACCCGCCGTAAGGTCTGGCCGGCAAATAAAATCGGCCACATGCAGGCTAGGCGCAGGCGTAATTCCCGTCGCGGAATAGCCAAGGTGTACATCCAGCCCTGGTCGAGATGGTCGCGCGCCATTCCAATCAATTTATGCAGGACGGGTCGTACACGACTGCAGTTCTCTGTGTTCAGCAAGTCGAACGGGGTAAGCCGGGCTTCATGTAATAAAGCCTGTGGAATGTAACAGCGTCCTCGCTGCAGGTCGCGTGCAACATCTTTGAGAATGTTGGTCAACTGAAGTCCTTTCCCAAACCGTACACCAACCCTAGCCATATCGGTCACATTCCATGCTCTTAACGATGGCACATGTCCGGCGACTATATCGGTCCAGAACTCACCGACGCAGCCTGCGACGTAGTAGGTATAGCGATCCAATTCCTCCAGAGTCTGAAATGCCGTCAAATCCTTCACCGAGTCCCCAGGGAAGACAGTCAGATCCATCTCCATCCCGTTGATCAAGGTACCCATGAGCGTTCGAATGCGGTGTCGATCCTCAGCACTCAACGTTTCAAGAAGTTGAAAGCACTCTTCCAATCGTTGCATGAGGGCGCGCTCACCTGTGCTGGCTTGATGCGGCACCAACGCGGATTGGATGGCACGGATGGTCGCCCAGTCGAGAAGATTTGCGGTGAACTGAGCCTTAAAGTCCTTCAGCAAAGTCAGCCTCCGACTTCGCTCAATGAGATCCGTGTCCGCAATGGTATCCGCCGCTCGAGCGAACAGATACGCCAGCCCGATCTGCGCTCTTACCGTACGCGGCACCACCGCGAGAGTAAGATAAAACGAACGGGATACCTTCTTGAGAATAGCTGTGAGCAGCAGGTGGGAGGTCGTGATGGGTCCTCTAACGCACGTCTAAGAGCCCTTCCATGCCCTTGTCTCGATGGCTTTTGAAAAAGAGCAACTTTTTATCGCAGTAAAACGGAAAGAGGCCACGCTGAGTCGGCGTAAACCGAACGATTGTCCCTTTGCCCGATGGAACGTCCTCTTCAATCATAAGTCCAGCCGTCGGGTCCTTCAAGACAAAGTTGTGTGGCGTGATAATGGTCACGCTGTTTAAGATCAGTTCCACCGGTTTGCCGACGTCCACTTGGAGATGACTGGGTGTGTAGGAATAACTGTCAACTACGATCGTGACACGCTGAACGCCATCACGATCTACTGGAACAACCACCGGAGGGGATGGAGCGGAAAAATCTGCCGACGACCTTGGTGGCACGGAGGCAAAAAGCAGGACGGCGAGAAGGCCGGCCAGGACGACTGCCGACTGCCGAACCTGATCGCTAAACTGTCTTCGCATAGCGTCTTCTATCAAACAGGCACACCGCCGTCAATCATCCAAACCCTACCGTCTTGACAGTGCACGGATAGAGGTTATCTTCACTACCATTGGGTGAATCACCCGGTGGTGCCGGATGATTTTCTCATAGAGTGAGCTGTATAATACAGACTGTCGATAAGACCGATGTGATCGTAGGAAAAGGAGCTCTCGATGTTTAAATCGCTGAAAGGGATCGGATTGTTGCTGATCGCCAATGTGCTGATCTTTATCACATTGTCGATCACGTTCAATCTTTTGGTGAGTGTGATTCTTCCGGCCTTCGGGATCGACCTCCAGGGAGCCGTGCATCAACAGGACCTTCTCTGGGCATTGGTGATCGGCTTTGGCGGGGCCTTCATCAGTTTAGCGTTCTCCAAACAGATGGCCCGCGCCATGTTGGACTGCCAACAGATTACGCAACCTCGCACGCAGGCTGAACATGTCGTTTATGGCGCCGTTCAAGAAATTTCTCAACGCCTGCATATTCAGATGCCGGAAGTCTGGGTTTATGAAGCCCCCGACCCGAATGCCTTTGCCACGGGGCCAAGTAAGAACAACTCGATGGTCGCCGTTTCGACCGGCTTATTGAGTAACCTGAACGAACAAGAGGTCAAGGCCGTCCTGGCTCACGAGATGGGCCACGTCTACAACGGGGATATGTTTACGACGACGGTTCTGGCCGGTCTGATGAACACCTTCGTCTACTTTATTTCCATGTGGGTACGTCGGCTCTTTGCCGAACGGGATCAGGCGATGCTGGGCATGGTGTTGTCCTTTGTCCTTCAGATCGTCCTGGGCATTCTGGCCATGATTCCCATTATGTGGTTTTCTCGACGACGGGAGTTCGGTGCCGATGCGTTCTCAGCGCGGGTCTACGGGAAGGATGCCATGATTTCCGCTCTTCGCGGCATCGAACGTTGGGTCACTCGCGCTCAACCTGAATACACGACTCAAGATCCGCTAGTGACCTTTAAGATTTCCGGAAAGACCGGTGGGGCGATGAGCCTGTTTGCCTCGCATCCGTCAATCGAAGAACGGGTGGCCGCTCTGCAGCAACTGCGGTCATGATCATGCGTAAACCGCATCGATGGATATTTCTCGGATTGAGCCTTGTAGCCGGGTGCTCCCCCGGCTACTTCTTTTTTCCGGCAGGAGCGCAGGCCACGGATTCCAAAGAACGACAACCAGGAGCGCAGATGGCCACACAAGCCGCCAGCATCTTTGATTTCACCTTAAACGACATCGATGGCAAGCCGGTCTCCCTCAGCCAGGTTTCGCGGTAAAACGCTGCTACTGGTGAATACCGCCAGCTTCTGCGGAAACACGCCGCAGTATTCTGATCTGCAAACGATGTATGAACGCTATCGATCG
>JAICXS010000137.1 GCA_025934615.1 Nitrospiraceae bacterium | reverse complement strand
GTCGATGCGACGGTGGCCGGATCGATTCAGGCCGCCTTGACGGGGCAAAAGCTCAGTCGGCCGCTCTCCCACGATCTCATGCGGACGATTCTCGATTCGTTCGGAGGCAAAGTGACTCAGACCGTCATCACGCTAAAGGATGGCGTCTTCCGCGGCGCCCTGACCGTCGTTCTCAACGATAAGACGAAGGTCTTCGATGGCCGGTCTTCCGACGCCATCGCACTTGCCGTTCATTTCAAAGCGCCCATCATGGTAGGGCGCGATGTGCTCGATTCGACCGGGAAGACGATGCCAGACTCGAAGACGATGACATTGTGAACAAGAGGTTATTCGTTCATCCTGCGTCTGCGAAAGTGCTTAAGTAAGTGTATAACTACGTAGTTTCAAATATCCGCCATCAAATTCCTCCTGAACTTATTTACTCGATTGCCCTCCGTTTCGGTTAACGGACTTCCACCCCTGCATGTTCACTCGCTTCCCGCTCTTCGATACGCCGTTCTTGTCGTCCCTGCTCCAAGAACTTCGTACCGCAATGCGGCAATTATTGACGGACCTGTGCGATGAGTTGGAGGGTCCGTATCGGCAGCCATCGCGAAGGCTTCGGGTCCCGACTGGATTCATGCGCGTGGTAGGACGTTCCCTCCCATGCGAGCATTTCTCGAATTGGAAGATGGTCGGATGGATCGAGGAACTCAATGACCTGGTGTACTTGCTCGACGTGCGTGAGCAACTTCGTCGCGAGTCGGACCGACGAGGGTTCGCTGAGGCGTTCTATGCGGCCTGCGAAGGCCAATTTTACGAACACGGCTATCTTGAGGAACTGTTTCCCGAAGACCGGCCAACACCTGCCACGCTCGTGAGCCGGCTCGATCGACTCTGCGTGAAATTAGCCAGGCAAGTGACACGAGAGGCGATATTTCTCGTGCCCGGATTGCCATGCCGATGGGTCGAGGAGGGTGCACAACGGCCGTGGTCGGTCCCGTTCGAGTTCAGGCCTCATTTCGAACGAGCCGAATTGCCGGGTCTTCCATACGGAGTCGAAGGCGCCCGGCTTGTCCCTTCGGCATTGGTCCAGCGCCATCTACGGAAGGCAGGGTGCCGCGCCGATCTGCTGATCAATTCCAACGGCATCGATGTCTGCATCGGCACACAACGGGTTCCTCTTCTGGCGTTCGACGCATCCCCGCAGTGGCGTTGGCGGGCAGTCTCTCCCTGCTACATCGGGTCGCCATTGCAAGGACATGGCGGTCTGACGTTGGGCCCGACGCTTGTCTATGGTAGGGATCGCACGCCGGTTCGGGTGACCGAATCCCACTCGGATCTTGCAAGCCGGTTTGACCGTGCGCTGGACATCATTCGCTCAGCCTGGCCTGAGGGCGCCCAAAATTTGTCCATGCTGACGGCCCGCGTTGCCCCTTTACGGGCGCGCGGTGTGGTGAGCTTCAGTTATCGTCACCGACCGGGCCTCTCCTTCATTAATTGTTTCGATCGGGATCAGTTCGACTTAGTCGACGATCTCATTCACGAAAACAGCCACCACCAGTTAAATCTCTTCTTACGAAAAGCCACGCTTCTCCAAGGCGGGCGACACGAAGAAATGTTTTATTCTCCGTGGCGGAGGAGCTTGCGGCCGTTGCGCGGCATCCTGCACGCGACCTTTACGTTTACCATGGGCGCCGTCCTGTTCGAGCGGTTGTCATCGAACGCGGATCGGCTTGCTCAGCGGCTCTCGAAAGAGGACGTGCTTCGGGCGCGGGCGCGGTGTATGGAAGAAATCGCCTCGGTGCGTTATTCCTTCGACGACCTCGACTGGGCCGCCAAGCAGGAATGGCTCACCAGCGCCGGAGTGGGCTTAGTCGATGAGCTGAAGCGAGAAATGAGACAGCTTGTCAAGCGGATCGCCCCGTATGAGGCTGCGGTGAAACGCTCCCGCTATGGCGGCGAACTGCGGCGGCACAAAGATGACTTAACTCGCGCGGCACAATTATATCGGCCTGGAAGAAAAACATCCGGCTAGTGGATATATTTAAGAGCGGGCGGGATGAGGCCGTCTTTCCGCTCGCGGATAGAGCAGCGAGGCGCGGCGGTCCTCCGCTTGGCGGATAAACTCGCTGTGTCAATGCTCCGTATGAATGCAGTTTCAAACGGTATCCGCCACAGCCTTCGTGGGCGCTGATGAACGCTCCAACTGATTTCCATCCCGTTGACGTTTCACTAGTCTAGCCTGCGGCAACTGCTTAGCTGCTGAGACAAAAACTCCCGAGCCTTATTAAATCGACTAGTTAATTTCGAAGCGGTAGAATGCTGACATTTGTCTTAGGTAAAAATGGTGGCTGGCGAGATAAGTTTAATACGGTCCCGGAACGCACACCTTGCTTTATTTCCTATGCAGCCGGCTCTTCAGACATCCGTCGCCGTTTGTTCTCGACGACCCCTATGCTGTTTGTGAACAGCACCGAATTTGGAACGAGGAACGTCTGGCCCTCTTTTTCGAGAGTGGTGTAGCGCAGGTCGATCTCGGTGACGACTCCTTCGTTGCCGGCCACTACGATGTAATCGTTGATATGAAAGGGCCGATAGAGCAGGATCAAGACGCCCGCCATCAAGTTCGACAAGATATCTTTCAACGCGAATCCCAGCGCGAATCCGGTCAAGCCTAATCCGGCGACTAAGGCCGACACATTGATGCCCATCGTGCCCAATGCGGTCACTGCGCCGAAAACCAACAGTGCGATGGAGGCAGTTCGTCCAGCGAGTTTGAGAATAAACGCCGTATTGAAATCGGCCTGCCGGCTCAGACGCTCGAAGAACTTTCGAAGCAAAAGACTTGCAAGCCAGAAGAGGGCAAAAATCAAGAGTCCCATCCCGATCTTGGGCGCCAGGATGGCGATCTCATGCAGAAGGGTACTAAAAAATTCTTCCATGGCAGAAAAAAACGGGCGACCGCCCGTTTTCTCACTTCATACGCGTCTTTGTGTCGGCACGTCAGACGCCATGAGTAAATTCTGAGCCGTTACCCCGAGACTCGTGTGAAGAACGGCCGGACCGATAGTCCCGGCGACCGCCGGCAAATGCTTGTCCCAGCGCCGGCAATGCCTGCTGAAAAAAATCGTGGATAAAGGTCCGACCCACCTCGATTAACGCACTTTTCGCGTGCTCGATCTCGCCGGAAATTTCTTGGCTGACATCCTGCCACAGGTTCGAAAGCTGAGATGGTTGCGATGATCGAGTCGGCATGACGGAGGCGCCTTCCTCCTCCGGGGCATTCGGCGGATAATACGGATACACACCGGACGCCCCACGATTCGATGTGATGCGGGACTCGAGCGTCCCCAAAATGTACCCCACGAGAATGGCGCCGCCGACCATCGCCAGGGGGTGTTGATACACCTGATACGTGGGATCGAATGTCTGTTTCGTGCGATCGACAAAATCGTCGGCGGCATCTTTGACCCGGTCAACCATTTCCTCCACGGTCGTCTTCGTGCCTTCGACCGTTTCTTGAAGGCGGTGTTCCAGCATCTCGATCTTTTGAGAAATAGCGTTTCGCGTCTCGAGAATGTTTCTTACATCCTGGCCGACGTCACTTCTTCTTTGATCCATGACACATTCTCCTTCATCGTTTGAACCGTCCGGATGGGAACGACGTGGATGTCGGCCGCTTGTTTCTTGGCCTTGATGAGCAGAACGAGTCCCGCTCCGCCAAGCGCAAGCCCCACCAGTCCATAGCTGGCCCAGAGCGGTACCCCGGCTGCGGCGATCATATGCACCACCATCAGTACGAGCAACAGACCTCCGAGGGCCGCAAGTCCCACGCCGATGGCGAGCGAAGAGGCGGCGGACCCTGCTTTTCCCAGTTCTGCTTTGACTTCGTGCGCGGCTAAGCGAAACTCTTGAATGGCTAACGCCTTTATATCTAGGAGGAGCCCTTCAAGTAATGCGGTTATGCTGGATCGAGGCGAATGGCGTATCGTGTCAGACATAAGAGTTACCTCGCTCGAAGGCGGGATAGGGCATACCCCAACCCCGCGCCTACCAGAAGCGCCTGAATCGGATAGCGACGAATGAGCGATTCGACTTCCTCGATCGCGCCTGTCAGCCCCCGTTCCTGTAAATAATTACCGGATGCTTCCAGCCGATCGGTCACCGCTCTGGTGACGCCTCCGAGGCGACCTTCCTGTGGAAGTGTGCCTCGAAGAGTGTCGGCTGCTGACCCCAGCTTTTCTCCGACGGCCGCTGCCATCTGATCGCCCTTATGACGGGCTTGCGACATGGTGTCCTGAAGTTCGTTCATGGCGCTTCCCGGATCTTGGGTCAATGGTGAGCTTTGACGCTCCATAGGTCCTCCTTCAAGCCGTTAAAAGCGTTTACGGTAATGTGTCGGATGGATGTTGACGATCAGACGAGCAATCTGTGCGCGAGACCGCCATGGATTCCATTTGAGATGAGGCCGATCTGGCGAGTGAGGTAGCCGAAACCTTTCCTTGGCTTAGAACGTCCGGGGAAGCCATGAGCGAAACAATCCCTGCGATAAGAATTCCCGCCATCATTTTTGCGCTCAGCGGTCGCTCAGCAATCCGGTCCCAGAGTGTCAGCATAGAAATGTCACATCATTTTTTCAGTAGGAGGCCCGTATGGAGAAAACCGGCTGATCGACATGGACCCTACCATAGGCTGCACTGCATTCAGTGCAGGGCCTCGCTCTCAAGACTCTCCAGTAACTCGTGTTTCCGCTTCTGCATTTCCGCCCCGAGTTCTTCTAAGCCGTTGCCCAAGACCTCTTCAGCGAGAGGAAACATTTCTCCCTCTTCTTCTCCAACGTGATGTTCGACGTCATGCATCATGTCGAGAAAGGTGCTTTCAAAGGTCTCATTACCCGAGTCCATGGCTTTAAGTTCTTTCAACGCCGTTTTCACCGACTGATGTTCCTGAAGCGCTTCAGTCACCATGTCCTGGCCTTGCTTCCCCGATTTTTCTCTAAACGCCGGATAGAAAATCTCTTCTTCGATTGTGGAATGGATTTCCAATTCCTTCATGATTTTGTCTGCTATCGCGATTTTGTCTTCCCCGCCTGCCGTTTCATAGTCCTCGAACAGGCTGTGAACCCGCTGATGATCCGCTTTGAGCATCTCGACTGCCTGATCCGATGTTCCGCTTTGATGTTCTGCTCCACCATTACGCTGTTCAGCGGCGGTTGTTATGGAAGAGCCCATCATGTTTTCTTTTTGCTCAGGCGCTTCAGACCGTTTCACACGAGAGCGTTGCCCGCCCTTTCGACCAATGGCAGCCATGTGGGCTCTATCTTTGCTGACCGTTTGTCCTCCCTTTCGACCTGCTCGTTGTTTCTTTGCGTCCGGCATGATACCTCCTCATCGGTTTGAGGACTGCTCAGTTTTATCTTCTATGGTACGGGTGCTGTGCAAACCCTAGGCCTCAAGATGAGGATAGACGTGTGCGCTATACCTCTGGATTGTCGCACTCTACTGAGCAGTTGCGCGTGATTCATCGACCGAAACGGAACAACGATGACAGCCCCTTCCCCATCCGGGGTACCTGCCCCGATGGAAGTGCTCGACAGCGTTGGAGATTCCAGCCCTCGCACAGCTTGTCCATTTGAGGCACAGTCCGTCCGTCGTCTCGATGGCATTGCGCTCATGAGTGGGCGGTGCTTCAGCGTGGTCCACTGCCGGAAGGCATTTTCCCTGAACCGGTGCCCGAACTTGTACCTGTGCCGGAGCCGAGGTGAAGAGAGCTTTCGCAATCTTTCTGGGCCGCAGATTCAGCGGTACTGTCGGCCGTACCGGCTTTAATATGTGCGCAGTCTTTTGGGCTCGGCGTCGTTGCGTTTGGCCGTTCACGCGTCGTCCGGTCCT
>JAICXS010000289.1 GCA_025934615.1 Nitrospiraceae bacterium | reverse complement strand
GACCGGATTGGGCTTGGCCATTTGCAGGGTCCTGGCAGAACTGATGGGTGGCCAGATTGGGGTGGACAGCCGACTTGGAGAGGGAAGCACGTTTTGGTTCACGGCAAAATTTCCAAAACAAGCGCCGCCGACTGTACTTGTGTCACCGGCGCCGGATCTTCACAATCGCCGGGTCTTGATCGTCGATGCTCATCCAGCTCAGCGCGGGTTGCTGGCACGTCAGGTAACGGCCTGGGGCAGCATCGCGACGGAAGCAAGCACCGGACTCCTCGCGCTTGAACGGCTCCGCTCATCCGCATTATGCGGCGAACCCATCTATCTCGCTTTGATCAATATGGTGTTGCCGGATCTGAATGGGATGGAGCTGATTTCTCGTATTAAAGCCGATCGAGCCATATCCTCCACACATCTGATTGCTTGCACACCATTCGGCAAGTGGGGAACAATAGAGCAGGGACAACTGACGGGACTTGCGGCATGCATCACCAAGCCGATTCGCCCCTCGCACTTGTCGGAATGCGTCCAGAGCATCGTGGCCGCCCAGGCGCCTGCGCCGGCCCCGTCTAACGGCTCTCCACAGTCGATGATCCGTATCATCCGCCATTCCCCCCACAATCTGGGACGTATTCTCGTGGCTGAAGACAATTCGGTAAATCAACGAGTGGCGATTCGCATGTTGGAAAAACTCGGCTATCGCGCCGATGCAGTTGCTAACGGCCTCGAGGCCGTTGAGGCCATGACCCATATTCCATATACCGCCGTTTTTATGGATTGTCAGATGCCGGAGATGGACGGATTTGAAGCTACGCGGAGGATCAGAAAACTGGAACAAGAACGTTCGACGACCGACGCTCGGCGTTCCAGCCACGACTTCCGAAACTTGGCCACCGAACCTCCCCGCCATATCCCCATCATCGCCATGACGGCCCACGCGTTGGAGGGTGATCGAGAACGGTGCCTCGACGTAGGCATGGACGATTACCTGTCGAAGCCCGTCAAGAGTGAAGATCTGCGTGCGGTTCTGGAACGAGTTCTACAGCAGAGCTAACCGTTATAGCAGCAGACTAGGATCGCGGTACCGGTGTGCCGGCTGTGTTGGAAGGAAGTCTGCGGTTAACGATGGCACTCGACAAGCGAGATGGAATGGCCGGCTGCCGCCTGAAGTATGGGGGCCTCATGACGGACGGGAGCGCGAGTGGGAAATTCATCGCGAAGAATAACTTGCTTGCCCGTCCTGGTTCCCGCGTTGACAATAACAGGGCCTCGCAGGTTCGCAGTCATGCGGCTGGGGTCGTCCGAGGGAATGGTTAATATCACGAACAACACGAGCTCGCGCTCATCGGCCCGACCCAACTCCATAATTTCATCAAGCGCAATAGTCACCCGGTAATCCGGCTTAAACCAGACAGGGTCCACGATGACGAAGGCCAATTCCTCTTGATCCAGCGATTGCAACCATTTGAAGGGCACGTCCCGATCGTGATCGAGGACGAGATAGCGTGTGGATGAGGGGAATCCAATAATCCCCGACGGAATTTTCAGAATCTTTTCTTCCGGGCATTCGATGTCACCGAAGCGAGTACTGTGTATGATCATGCCTTCTTCTTCACCAAATCTTGCAATTGCATAAAGGACGGAAGCGTGACGGCATCGGTACGTGCGGCCTGCTGGTTCTCTTCAAGAATACGTGCATACACCTCATCACGATGAACAGGCACCGCGTGCGGCGCTTCGATACCGAGGCGAACGTGTCCACCCTTAATCTCCAACACGATGACCCGTATGTTCGGGCCAATCGTAATTCCTTCAGTGATTTTTCGAGTCAGGACCAGCATGCCATCCCTGGCGTTAAAGCCCTCGCTCTTCGGCTTCGAGCCTCGGTTCAGATTCCGATGAACCGTATTGTACTTTCCCTCAAGAGCAGGTCTTATTTCGGACGTTCAGCAGAGAATTACTGAGCATCGGACTTCCCGGTTCAGATGGTTGCGCTCGTGCTGGAAACTGGTTGTCGTTGTGCTTTATTGCTTCAGCGACAGAATGGTCTGCATGAGCTCATCTGCGACCGCAACAACGCGTGACGACGCCTGAAAAGCCCGCTGATAGATCATCATGTTGACCAATTCTTTATCTAAAGACACGCCGGATACTTCCGACCAATGCGTCTCCAATTGGTCCTGCAGCGTTTGTTGCGCATCGAATGCCTGGGACGCTTGTTGAGCAGTGGAACCGATACCGGACGCGGTAGTTTGGTAATACCCATTCAGCGTCGTATTATTCAACGCACTGATCGACGTATGTTGCAGATTGGCCATGGCCAAGGCATTCACATTGTTGCCGGGAAGGCCCCCCGCGCTATCCGAGGCGGCAACCTGTCGTTCATCCGTTAAGGCAACGGCGATGGTTCGTGCGGTCACACCGGCAGGGGTAAAGAAATTTAGACCGGTGGACCCATCAAGCCCCACGCCTAACCGATGCTGAGTATTGACTGCTGTAACGAGATTCGACGCCAACGTATCAAGCTTGGTCAGAACATCGGGAATGGTGTGATCGCGAGCGTCTAACAATCCTTTCAGACGGCCACCGGAGACCACCGGAGTGATACTAACGGGAGTGCCGCCTCCTTGATATTGAATGTCCAGTAATCCGCTGTTCCCGGCATTCGGTACGCCAGTCAAGGCGTAGGCTCGATTGCCGTTCACTAACGATTGACCGTTGCCTGTAAAGATTGACAGTTCCCCATGAGCGTCTTCAAGGGTCGTCACACCAATCTGCTCTCCGAGATCGTTTACGAGCCGCTGTCGCTGATCGCGCAGATCGTTGGCATGCTGTCCGGACAGCTCCGTCTGGCTGATTGTGTCATTAAGATCGGCCACCTGCTGAGCCAGATTGTTGACCGTGGTGACGGTCTGACCGATTTCCTGATCCAGAGACTGCCGTTGAGTCGTGAGCGTATTATCCGCGTGATGAAACCTATCCACGATTGTGTGGGCATTAGAGAGCAACACCGAGCGGGCCGTCACATTCGAGGGATCTGTCGCGACATCCTGAAAGGCATTGAAAAGATTATCGAGATCCGTTCCGAGACTCTGATCAGCCGAATCGCCGAACAGCCCCTCGATGTCCGACAAGGCACTGTTCGACGCGCCATGCTGACCTAATTGCCCGCGTGAACCCAACAATTGGCCCTCAATAAAACCGTCGACATTGCGCTGGATTGAGCTTACTTCCACGCCCGTGCCGATCTGGCCTGGACGGCCGTTGATCGGTGGCGTCTCGGCAAGGATCGCATTCTGCTTGGCATACCCTTTTGTGCTCACATTGGCGATATTGTGAGCCGTTACGGCAAGCGCCTGCTGAAATGCGAAGAGACCTGACGAACCGATGCTGAGTAGGTTCGAAATTCCGGACACGGTTTATCCCCTTCGCTCGAGTAATCCACCCTCTCGCGTCGCGGCTAACACAGATCCTGATTCTGAATAGAGCGCCGGCTCGGGTTCAAATGGAGTTCGTGCAATCGACACGGCTGCATGAAGAAATGCCATCGATTTGTGCAGGACAGCGCCCGTGACTTGATTGCTGCGCTTCGCAGCAACAATGCTCTGATTGAACTGAGCCTGTTGCTGGACCAATTGACCGGCAACCGGCCCGCCGATGTGTCCAGCGATCCACTGGATGGTCATCAAGTCCGCCGGGACATTCCACATGGTGGCCAATTGTTCAATGATGCTCTTTCGCACATCCTCATACGTGCTGAGTTCATCAATCAGCCGAAGTTTTGCCTCATTGAGCGCCGTCAACTGATCCATCGCAAGCATTTTAATAGCCTGGCGTTCACGGATGAGCAGATCGGCAAATGATTGGGTTCGCTGTCGAAGTGCTTTGAGCGTTTCAAGCAGCCGAGCAAGAAGGTCAGAACCGGACATATCGGCTTGGCCCATCGTTTTCACCACTCGTAATTACAACGGCCGCCGCCCACGTGCTTACAACACGGCCTCGGTCAATGCATGCCGAATTAACGCATCAGCAGCCGTGCGGCCACTGACGTTGTAGGTCCCTCCATCGACAGCCTGCCGAATCTGCTG
>JAICXS010000097.1 GCA_025934615.1 Nitrospiraceae bacterium | reverse complement strand
CTACAATTCAATAATTACAGACCCATTGTTTCGAAACACTCGACTTGGCAATGAGCAGAACTCAAGCCTGACCACATTATAGATGGTCATGTGCCAAGTCATTTGTCAGCATGTGGCAGATGCCCTCTCAATATTACTTGTATCGATTTCGAACCCATACCTAACTGATGCTTTCGCTTTCGCGCTGTTCCGCTTCCCACTCCCAATCACAGAAAATGTGCGTTCTCTTTTCGATGTTCGAGATGGACTTTGTGGTCAGAATTCCATCCTGATACGAGAACTCGACCGGCTCTTTAGACCCATCCTTTGACCGTTTGAGGGAGACAGACGGTGTTCCTCTGATGCGAAAGGGAGTCTCGCGTTTCTGAGTGGCCACATTGGAGAAATCAAAGATCACGACTGCTTCATCTGCTGGATACTCGAAGTGCACCCCTCCGTCGCTCTCGTATTTGTGACCTGCTGGATTGAACTGAAAGCCATTCTAGTGGTAGGCGACCGCCAGATAGTCTCGTTTGGAAATATCGAGCGTATAACTCAGATGTTTAAACGCCGACTGCTCATAGTGATGGATATCAAATTCGGCGGACTGAGGGACAATCGGCGTAACGTCGACAATGCCAGACGAATGGCCTTCGAGAGGCACCCTGTTCATATGTGATCCCTTTAGGTAAAAAGTCTTCAGATAGAGCGCTTCGTCGTACAGCGGGATTTCTCGTTCGATCGCATTACCGGCGAGGCGAAGCTTTTTCATGTACAGCGGCTTTTCCCCCTGTTCCCGGTCTCGAAAGGCAAGAATCTTGGCATAGATGATTGCTCGATGAATCGCAATCATCTGGTTCGAATTAGGCGAGTTCTCTTGTTTGCTAACCAATTCACCGAACCAATTGGCACCGATCAGACCTGCGAAGACAGTTGCAATGGAAGTCCAGAGGATTTCTGCGAATTTGGAGTGTAGCAGACTGCCTTGTTGCGGACCTGTCGCGGTCTTATTGTCCTGAGGCATGTTCTCTTGGGAGCTTTCGACCGAACCTTGGATCGTGGTACTCATGATAGAAGCTCTCGGTCAGGACGTGATTTCGTGATGTTCGGAACTGCCTTCACGCTGATGGAGGAAGCAGGATGCTTGCCAAAAATTCATCGAGAATTGCAATCCCAACATCGTCAGCAAGGAGGAGGCAGATATCCTTAGTAGTTTAAGCACGGCGCATCTTATCGAGTAACGCTGTAAGCGTTACACATACCCCGCTAGCCACAGATGCATGTATCAAAAAAGATTCATGAGATGTATCTCTTCCGATCCAAATGAAGGCGCGGAATGCTCATGCCCTGGCTACAACGAAGTAGCGACAGGAAACACTCATGCAGCCTCTTGCCCACCCGGCTTCTTGTACAACCACGCGTCCGGGTTGGGGATCGAGGCATGCGTGGCATTCGTCCCATGCTTGCCACAAAATTGACGCGGAGTTGCTCGGGTCGTCTATCGGAGAATCAGATGGGCTGCAGCGGGTGCTTCGCCGGGGCTCGCTCCTCCGGCGAAAGATTACTGAACATCCCCGGCTTGCTGAGTATCCTGACCGTGCATCATGAATATCCTGGATCTGATGCTAGCTATATACGGGACAGGAGAACACAAGAGTTTTACCCGCAGCCTGAGTCTACCGACCAATTTCAATCGGATTGTATTGCCTCAACCGTTAAAGCCGAACAAGTTTGCCTTGCGGTAGGTGCGACTCATTTCTTCCACATCATGCTGAAACCAGCTGGTCAACCACTCTTGATAGACCGAGCGCACATTTGCGCATCGGCTTCATGACACAGACGCTGGATCACGAGATGCGCCGCCATCATTCCCGACATGATAGCCCGGAGAACACCGTGCGATGATGATGGGTCAAGCACCGTCGCAGAATCGCCGACAAGGAAATAGCCCGGCCCGGCTACAGTCTTCGCCAGACGCCATGTCACGTCTGCACTGCGAGACGATTCGGCCTCACTATCTCGAAAGCCATACGGAATCCATGTGAGGTCAGGCCGATTGTGCGCTTCGGTCACACGAGTCCACTGATATCGATGTGGCTCAACCTCGGCAATCCAGATCCATCCATCTTGGTCTGAACAAATCGACGGCGATGGATGGTTGAAACAACCGTTGACATAACCAAAGCGTGCGACCAATTGAGGTGAATACCTCATCATGGGAATGCGAAGGTGGCGAGCGAGTGTATGAGAGCCACCGCTGCAATCAATCACGTAGGTTGCCTGCACGAGCCCTTCGGAAGTCATCACGCCGGCAACCTCATCGGACGTCGTGAACAATACCCCTGTCACTTTGCCGGCTAGCACATGCGCCCCACGCGTGCGCGCGCTTTCGAGCAGGCGATGATCGAAGTCCGCGCGAATCGCCTGATAGCCTTGCCATGGTCCGTTCGCATCCTCGCCATACGGCACGAATTGCATCGCGCCGCCCCACCCAGACCATACCTCTGTATGTCTGACATATCCAGCCGCATGCAGATGGTCAGCAACCCCCAGTCTATCGAGCAGCGGCTCAATACCCGGATGCAACGTTTCTCCCGGCGATATCGAGGAAATGGTTTCTGCTCGACAATGGTAACGGGAATCTGCGCATCCAGCAGTGTGAGCGCGACGGCGGCCCCTGATGGGCCGCCGCCAATAATCACGACATGCATCACACGCGCGACCACACGGTTTGGTTCGCCCGCCTACGAAGCGCTATATCGATCCGTGGACTTACCAAGAATATCTGCCGATCTTGGATCGGGAGCAGGCTACGGCGAAAGTCGCTCGGATGCGGTTGTTCGGTGTCTTCTCCTCCTAGGATCATGTCGATTCGATAGGCCTCTCCTGTCAAGACCGTCGACGTGTCCAATTGAGCGCGCTGCAGTTCCGGATCTCCCGCGCTGACTTTACGGAAGGAGACCACAAAGCGTAGGTTCCGATCCCCCCCACAATGCTGTAGCATTTTGCGATCGCCTCCATCCGCAGCTGATACTCTTCACTCGAGACTTGGGTCGTGAGTCGTGGGGTGAATCGCGCTTCCAAGGCGTTTTTCACGTAGTCCACATGTAAGAACTTCTCGCAATCGATAAACTCAACGCCACCGAACGTACTGATCTTGGGGCCGACGACACCATCCCAAGGAAGTGCGCCCACTTGCCCAATCTCCTCATCGGTAAGCGGAGCCACGGTTCCCCGCAGGGCTGGATTTCCCGTGTTCGGCGACATCGCTCTGGATGCATCCGGCGCCACGGCCGGCCAGAATGTACTGAGTACCGCGCATAACTTGGCATCCTCCGGGAACGGACTCCCCAATCCATAAGCAGCTAAGTGCTGCACTTGTGTACCAGATACCCTCATACGATCGGTGCTGATATCCCAACCCGGCGCGAAGACCCCTGCACAATCATCCGGCAAACACGAATGCCGATCAGCGTCCAATGATTGAGGAATCGTGCCTCCGGTCGGTGCCGGCTCTAAGAGAGACACCACGGCAGAGATGGTCAGCTCCGCGGCGCTAAAACGGTTCCTGGGCATCTGGAGATTCGCGGGAAGCCGCGTGTCGCACAGTGGCACCGGCGGCACCCCCAGAAGTCATCCGGCACGCTTTCAAATAATTCCCGCTGGCCGGCGGAGGTAAAAAAGTCAGACGCCCCAACCAACGAATAACATGGAACCACCGTGGGAGCCACTTCCGGTTTTCCTGCCAGTGCCGGCACATTCGCACTGATCTGGCCGTCCCCCGTGAAATCCACATGGTGGAGGGCTTGATAATTCCCCGTAGAAACAGTGTCGTTCACATCGGGCCTGGTGGGATCGTTATTCAGATCAATCAACGCGTCGTTACGCACCTGCGTTCGGGCATGCACATGGGCCGGGGCGGAGCGTATTTCTGAGCCATCAGCACCCTGAGCAGCTCCAGGTTCCAGCGCAGCAAACACTTTCTGTCCCGTCGGAACCCTGTAGGTCAATAACCGTCCATTCACCATAGCCGGTTCCACAAGTCTGGGATGGGGCATCGGCATGACGATTCCCATACCCAACGAGGCATCGGCAGACAATTCCGCAATTCCCGTTGAAAATTGAAACGGCGGGGTGTTCGGTGTTCTCCTCATTCGTAAGGTAATCGCACGGGTCCGTCGAATCTTGTCGTTATAATGGAAGGCGGACAGTTCAACCTGCAGATCAAGACCAGCAATACATTCCGTTCCGTTGAAGAGTTTATGAATCGGCACCCAGAAATCACGAGTGTTGTCGCCTGGCCTGGCGCGCATGATTGTGACGTTGCTCCCTTTTTTCTGTACGGCGAGAAACGCCGCGAACCGCGCCGGACACACATGGAATGCAAACGGATCGTCGGCAACTTGTGCCTGAAACCCACGATTTTTCGCATCGTATCGAGCCGGTCTTGTGCCCACACGCGAAACGCCTGTTCGCGAGAACACCATGTCGGCCTGGCGGCGAGTACAGGTATCACGCGCCGGCCGATACTCGTATGCAAACAACACCACTGAAAGGCGTCGCGATCCGGTCAGCCCAGTCTTGGCCTTCAAACTCCCGAGCGTCGGTGGTTGAACACCAAACACATAATTTTCGACCGTCTCTATGTCCTTGAGCGCCGGAAACCCACTGAGACCTGTCGTCACATTCGGCGACGACAATGCGTGATACAACAGACTCTTCGCAGGAGATCCTGCTGTAATTGCTCTGGTCCCGGACAGAGCGAAATCAGTGAATCCCATTACAGTTCGATCAATAGCCGTGAGCGTTTTCGTAAGCTCGGTCTTCAACCCAGCACTGGTGGGCTTCAAAATATCGAGTTGCCCCCCGGTGACGTTCAGCAGCAAGTCCCGCCGCCCAAGGGAGCGAGCCGATCACATAGGGTTTTCACATCGTCAATCAACGGCATATAAATACGATCCTTTCGCAGTGAACTCAGCCGCACGAGGCGGCGACGAACTGAACGTTCGGCGCTGCCTCAATGCGCGAGTCGACAGTATTACGCCTCGGAAACCTTCTCGAGCGTGTTGATGCTCACATGCGGCCATTGGATGGGACCAGGGCAACAGCCTGGCGGCAAGCCATCCACCCGCGGAAAGAAAAATGAAGCTCCCCGCAGCAAGCTGCGGGGTATCACAGAACTCAATTCCGAAGACTTCTCGGAAGGAGAGGCCAACCCCGTAGCGAGCTACGGGGAATGTCAAGTTCAACATGACCAACTGCGAATATTGCAGACGCAGCTTCGGCTTCCCGTACTTGTCCTTCTCCTTCAATTCCTGAATCCAGAAGGTGGACTTCATGACCGTCGCATTGGCCTGCCTGACAATGAACGGAATGTTGACAATGCCACCCGTCGGTCGAGTTGAATCAACATTGAGGACCGTCGTCTTCTCGATCTCGACGCCTTGATTCGCCGCTTCTAGCAGATCATTCGGACTGACGGGGTTGAACAATCCCTGAAGAAAATTGTCATGGAAGTGTTTGTATGGAGCCAAATATGGATTATTGAGATCTTGATCGACCCCGATCGGCAAACCACTGATATCAGGAATGCTTTGTGCCCCTGAGTGTTCACTACTTCGGCCTAAAGCCAACACCGAGTCGCCATGGGGAATGGTCGCGAGTCGCCCAATATTTAGGCCATCAGTGATTCCATTCGTCATATGCAGCCACAAACCCGGTTCATGATGAATTACTGTATCAGCCGGAGCTGTCAGACCGCTTGTGGGGAAATCATCGACAGCAATTTGCTTTATTCTCTGTTGATAGTCTAATGCCATGAGAAACTGATCGGTATTAGCGGGAGCCCCTGGAGCGAGGCGGACGCCACGATTCGGCACGGCCTTGTCAACCAGGATAAACTCAAGCTCTTCGTTGTATTGATTGAGCAGCAACCGATAATTGAAGGGGAAGGGAACCCCCGGCGGTGGAGGCGCTACAAACGGTAGGGCGATCATATTCCATCCACGGCCTCGTAAGTTTGGCAGGTTGGCCCACTTCCCGGGAAGAAGCTTTAACGGTCCAAGTTCCTGATCATTCGTCTTAGGTTTTTCAAGCCTTCGCGTTTTATTCTCAAGCTTTGCCGGTTCCGTTTTCATCGTCGTAAAATCTTTCATCGTAAAATCCCCTTTCCACTATGATGTAAGTGAATCAACTTGCGACCACCGATATGTGCCGATCCATAGTCCGAATAGTGAACCGCGTAATGAAACATGAGACCGCTCTACCTCCTTTCCACAATTCACCTATCTGATATGGACAACGCTTGAGCCGGCAGGAATTGCTTACAGCTCGACTCTTGTGTGAGGTTACATTCGCTACAGGCAAGGGAGATGCCGGTGGGGTGAGAAGAAGTTGGCTCACTGGGGTGAGAGCAGTCTTATCTCTTTACTTTCAGCACCATAGGATGTGTGAGAAGTCTCCACCTATCATAATGTGCACTTCCGAAAATTACTCGGACATGAATCGAAAGAGATTCAGTGGTGTATCAAATCTGATACTGGGCACGAACGGCTCCTCATACCTCAACTGGAGACGACGGTTTGAGGTCTCCGTGAGAGACTTCAGAGAGGAATACTCATCAGACAGGGACGTGGGTCAACTCAAAAAGTGGAGTCAATTATGTGGGATTGGACAACCGTACAACAATGAGTCACTACCGACTGTACGCTATTCATCTGGCTTGTCAACTTTCTGTATAGGCTGTTCGTCCACCAGCTTCTTGTGCAGATACTTTTTGCTGGCCATCATGATGGAAAAGGCGAGTCCGATCGCGATGGGGACAAATATCGCCGAGGCGAGATTCACGTTCTTGAGCCAACCGAGTTCGGCAAATCCTCT
>JAICXS010000551.1 GCA_025934615.1 Nitrospiraceae bacterium | reverse complement strand
GACCAGTGCGCGGAGATGCAGCCCAGTCCCCAGTCGTTCAGCATGCGCCGCAGCTCCTGCGGCTTATATTGCCGGAGGCTGGCAAAATCATCGTAGCCGTATGGCGAGCACAGCTCAATCTGAGTGAACCCTGCTGCGTGCAATCCTTTCATCGTACCGGCGAAATCGCTGCTGATCGATTTGCGCACGGGGTAAGTCTGGCAGCCGATAGGCAGACCAAGCGGATCGGCGCTTAGATACCGCGTGCCGGCAAGGAGAGCCGAAGCAGCAGCCCCTCCGGTGAGAAACATTCTGCGATTCATCGTGTGCATGCTCCCTCGTGAAGCGATGGAAAAAACTATACCACCTGAGGTAACACTGCCTGCGCGGCCGCTCGCTGCGGCTTCAGAGCTATCGTTATCGTAAACACAGATGAAACCAGATCGTACGTTTCGTGTTTCTAGCCTCATGCTCACTCTCGGCTACTGGTGTCTTGCATTGTGTGCTCTATCCACGGCCAGCCTCGCATCGGAACCTGTTCGGCCTCTTCCTCGCTTACACGCGAGTGCTAACGGCAGGTTTATCGTGCAAGACAACGGACAACCCTTCTTCTATTTTGGCGATACGGCTTGGGAACTGTTCCATCGGCTGAACCGGAAGGAAGGTGCGGATTATCTTCGCACCCGCGCAGAACAGGGTTTTACCGTTGTACAAGCTGTTGCGCTGGCGGAATTGGATGGACTTAGTGATCCGAACGCCTTTGGAAAGCTTCCTCTCACCGACCGTGATCCTGCCCGGCCTGCGGTGACACCCGGAGCGCGCGTTACCGTTTCTGCCGAGTACGACTATTGGGATCACGTCGAATACCTCATCGATGAGGCCAACCGGCGAGGCTTGTATGTCGGTCTCTTGCCGGCTTGGGGCCGTTGGGTGGTTCCGAACGGACGCGCGCCGGAAGACACTGTGTTCAACACGGCGAACGCCTTTACTTACGGAGAATTCCTGGGAAAACGATTTAGGAACAAGGGGGTAATTTGGATTCTCGGAGGCGACCGTCCTGCCGACGGCGTGGAAGATGTTTGGCGGAGTATGGCAAAAGGCATCGCGATCGGGGTCTCTGGTCGCGAAGACTACGGGGCGGTGTTCATGACCTTTCATCCCAGGGGAGGCGGCACTTCCTCCACGTGGTTCCATAACGATCCCTGGCTTGACGCCAACATGCAACAGACCGGCCATGGCCTCGCCGAAACCGTCCAATCCTGGAAGAAGATCGCCGCCGACTACTTACTGACGCCCCCAAAGCCTGTGATTGATGGTGAGCCGCTATATGAAGATCACCCGCTCGCATTTCGTGCGAAAGTCAATGGCTACAGTTTTGACGCTCACGTGCGGCAACGCGCCTACTGGGACCTGTTCTCCGGCGCTTGCGGTTACACTTACGGGAATCATGCCGTCTGGCAGATGTACGCTCCCGGTCGCAAACCGGTCAATGGTCCCCTCATGTATTGGTATGAAGCGCTGCATCGTCCGGGAGCAGAGGAAGTGCGCTTCGTGCGCCGCCTGATCGAATCCCGTCCCGTTCTGTCTCGGATTCCTGATCAGACACTTGTAACGAATGAGTTGGAGGGTGCTGACCACATCTCGGCGGTACGCGGCGAGGATTACGCCTTTATCTATGACGCGCAGGGCCGGCCGTTCACGGTCAATCCG
>JAICXS010000012.1 GCA_025934615.1 Nitrospiraceae bacterium | reverse complement strand
GAAGCTGGACCTTCTGTTCCCGTTGAAGTGAATGGATTGCCCGGCGTGCCGGCAGCCGGCGATCAATTCGTCGTGGTTACCGACGAACGAATCGCCCGAGAAGTCGCCGAAGATCGGCTACAAAAGCAACGAACAACCGAATTGGCGGCGGGGTCCGGCAGAGTGACCCTCGATGACTTGTATGCTCGCATCAAAGAAGGCGATGTCAAGGAACTCGCCTTGGTGATCAAATCCGACGTGCAGGGTTCCGCAGAAGCTCTCTCCGATGCGGTTCAAAAGCTCTCAACGGCTGCCGTTAAATTGCGCGTTATTCATAGCGGCGTTGGGGGAATTACGGAAACGGACGTGCTATTGGCTTCGGCTTCACGCGCCATTATCATCGGGTTCAACATACGGCCGGAGCCGAAAGCGGCCGCGTTGGCGGAACGCGAAGGCGTCGATATCCGACTCTATACGATTATTTATGATGCAATCACGGACATCAGAGCCGCCATGGAAGGCCTATTAGAACCGACGCTGAAGGAGCGGGTGCTAGGCCGGGCCGAAGTGCGCCAGGTCTTTACGATTCCCAAGGCCGGCACCATTGCGGGAAGCTATGTGATCGACGGAACGATTTCGCGAGTCAGTGAAGGTGTGCGTGTCATTCGAGATCATGTCGTCGTCTACGAAGGAAAGTTAGGGTCGTTACGGCGGTTCAAGGATGATGTGCGCGAGGTACAACAAGGGTATGAGTGCGGAATCGGGGTCGAAAACTTCAGCGATGTGAAGCCGAGCGATATTCTCGAGGTTTATACCGTTGATAAAGTGGCGGCCAAGCTATAAGGTCACCTGCCTCGTACGTCTTCCCGCTCCATCATGATTGTCGGGTTATGCACCGTTGAGTTGTTCCTTTCGGAAAGCCACTCTCTGAAGGAGAAGCGGCAGGTACTTGCGAGTTTGAAGGACCGTCTACATGAAAAGTTCAATGTGTCTGTGGCAGAGGTCGGAGATCAAGAGCTCTGGCAGAAGGCGGTGCTCGGAATGGCTTCCGTGGCTAACGAGCAACAGCATGTCAATCGCATCTTGGACCAAGGCCTCAATTTAATTCGATCCGTTCCGAGCGTCGATCTGTTGAAATTTCACATTGAATTTCTCTAGTGCCATCATCATGTCAAAGACAGCCTATAAGCGGGCGACGCGAGTTGCTGATCAGATCCGCATGGAAGTGGCCGATATTCTTATGCGTAAGACAAAAGACCCTCGCGTGGGAGTCGTCACCGTGACCGATGTTGAACTGACAAGCGATCTTCGACTCGCAAGAATCTTTGTGACGACCGGTCCCGATGAGAAGCAGGAGGCCGGTGCGCTGGCCGGCCTCACGAAAGCGGCCGGCTTTATTCGCGCTGAACTTGGCCGGCGAGTAAATTTACGGTATACGCCTGAATTGATTTTCCAAAAAGATACTACTGGCCCACGCGGGGATCGAATCCTGTCGATACTGCATCAATTGGAAGAGCCGGCGGACACGGCGACAGACGTTCCGATCCTACCTGAGTCGAAAGACCATCACGGAAATAACTGACCCATGTTAGCAATTAAAGAACAAGAACAAAGGCTCGCTATCGTGGAGGGCGTTCTCAATGTCAATAAGCCGGCGGGATGGACCTCGCATGATGTCGTAGCCAAGTTGCGCGGTGTGCTAAGAGGGAGTCGAGTCGGCCATGCCGGCACCCTAGACCCGGCAGCCATTGGAGTGTTGCCGGTTCTGGTCGGACGGGCCACGCGTATCGCCGAATATTTGCTGGATTGGGAGAAGGAGTATGAGGCCATTCTCCGTTTAGGTCGGACGACGGATACGCTGGACGCGACGGGCACGGTATTATGCGAAGCGTCAACTGCTGGCCTGACCGACGAATCGATCCGGAGCGCGTTTGCTCGGTTTCACGGCGAGATCGACCAAGTTCCGCCGATGTATTCAGCCGTCAAAGTGGCGGGTATGCCGCTATATAAAGCAGCGCGAGCTGGAAAAACCATCGAGCGAGGGTTGCGCCGGGTTACTGTGCACGAGATCCAAGTTTTGAAGATCGTTAGAAATGATGTCACGTTTCAAGTGCGATGTTCCAAGGGGACATACGTACGAACGCTCTGTGCCGATATCGGTGAGGTGCTTGGAGTCGGCGGGCATCTGCTCGAATTAAAACGACGACGCGTAGGGCCGCTGCACATCGAGCAGTCGTGCACGATCGAAGAAATCGTCACTGCGGGGCGCCTGGGCCGCATTCCCCATCAACTGCTGACCTTGGACGAAGCACTCGCGCACGTACCTGTGTTAATGGTGAGCCAGGAAGCGGCTGAACGTGCACGGCACGGCGTTCCTATTCCTTTTCATGCAGTCGGATGGGACACAGTATCAGACCGGAGCGTTTCTCTGAGCCGGCGGGTGGTTCGCCTCAAAGATCCCAGCGAGCGATTATTGGGCATCGGATTGGTTCAAGGAAATCCACCTCATGACGACGGCGTCGTGGCAATGATCAAGGTATTGGTGGAGACTGGGCAACAGGTCACAGAGTCTAACTAATAGAAGGAGTGAGCGATGGCTCTTACAAAGGAAGCGAAGACAGGCGTAATCGAACAGTATCGGCATCATGACACGGATACGGGGTCACCCGAGGTTCAGATTGCCATTCTTACGAATCGCATCACGTATCTGACCGATCATTTCAAGGTCCACCGGAAAGATCATCATTCCCGAAGAGGACTCTTGCAACTCGTCGGCCGTCGGCGACGATTACTGGATTATTTGCGACGCCACAATGTGGCCCGGTACCGTTCGACGTTGGAGCGGTTAGGAATTCGAAAGTAACTACACTGATGCGTTTCGTACGGCATACCGCGAAGCGCTGTTCCCACAGGTGAACACGGACATCGGCTCACGAGTAGTGATGAAGAATAAGTGAAGAACGATGAATGATCCGAAGAAAAGGTTATCGCTCTGCACATATTGATCATCACTGTTCCCTGAGCCTATCTCTGTGGGCATCTGTGGAGCAAAACGCAAGGAGATCACAGATGATGCATGTCATTGAAATTGAGTTGGCAGGCCGTACATTGCGCCTCGAGACCGGGCGAGTCGCCAAGCAGGCGGACGGGTCTGTCCTCGCCTCCTATGGAGATACGGTGATATTGGCGACGGCCGTGGCATCACAAACGGTCAAGCCAGGAATCGATTTCCTGCCCCTGACTGTCGATTATCAGGAGAAGGCCTATGCGGCCGGAAAAATCCCGGGCGGGTACTTCAAGCGAGAGGGCCGGCCGTCAGAGAAAGAAGTCCTGACCAGTCGCTTGATCGATCGGCCAATGCGGCCACTGTTTCCGGAAGGATACTATTTTGAAACGCAGGTCATCACCTCGGTTCTGTCCGCCGATCAGACGGGCTGCTCCGACGTCGTCGCGATGATCGCGGCATCCGCCGCCTTGGAAGTCTCCAGCATCCCCTTCCAGGGACCCGTTGCCGCGGTCAAGATCGGACGGGTCAACGGAGAGTTCGTGATCAATCCCGATGTGACCACATTTGAAACCTGCGAGCTGAGGTTGGTGGTCGCCGGGACGGCCGATGCCGTCATGATGGTGGAAGGCGGGGCGAACGAACTACCTGAATCCGTCATGATTGAAGCGATCGAGACGGCCCATCGCGAAATCAAGCGCATTGTGGCGAAGATTGTGGAACTCAAAGTAGTGGCGGGAAAACCCAAGCGGCAGATTAACGCTGAGAACATCGATTCCGTCTTGAACGAACAGGTTCGCCATCTCGTTGGAAAGCCGATTCGTGAAGCGATTTTGATTCCCAACAAGACCGCTCGTCAAGAGCGCCTCGATCAGGTTCGTGATGATGCGGTCGCGAAGCTCAAAACGGATGACCCTGATCGCGAGCGGCACGTGAAGCTGATATTCCACTCCCTGGAATATACGGAGGTGCGTGAGATGATTTTGGGCGGCGTCCGAGCTGATGGGCGAGGGCCGGCCGATATTCGACCGATCACGAGTGAAGTTGGTGTTCTACCGCGTACGCATGGATCGGCGCTTTTCACTCGCGGCGAGACGCAGAGCTTGGCCGTCGTCACGCTCGGGACCACCGAGGATGAACAACGGATCGATGCCTTAGAGGGAGAATACTATCGGGCGTTCATGCTGCATTACAATTTTCCGCCGTTTAGTGTCGGTGAAGCGCGGCCGCTTCGGTCGCCGGGCCGTCGCGAAGTGGGACATGGCGCGTTGGCCGAGCGAGCTTTGCGACCGATTATTCCTACGAAAGAAAAGTTTCCCTATACCTTACGGATCGTCTCCGATATTCTCGAATCCAACGGGTCCTCCTCGATGGCGACCGTCTGCGGGGGCACACTGGCATTATTGGATGCCGGCGTTCCGATTAAAGAGCCGGTAGCCGGCATAGCCATGGGATTAATTAAAGAAGGGGATCGTGTCATGGTCCTCTCCGACATCTTAGGATTGGAGGATCATCTCGGTGATATGGATTTCAAAGTCACCGGGACGAAAAATGGTGTGACGGCGCTGCAGATGGATATAAAGATCGGCGGCATCACGGCCAGCCTGATGCGACAGGCCCTCGACCAGGCCCGTGAAGGCCGTCTCCATATTTTAGAGCGGATGGCGGCGACGCTGAGTGCGCCGAGAACCAAGCTATCGGCTTTTGCTCCACGCATTTTTACCATGAAAATTAAGCAGGACAAAATACGCGACGTCATCGGTCCGGGCGGAAAGATGATCCGCAGTATCATTGCAGAGACCGGCGTCAAGATCAATGTCGAGGATACTGGTGATGTGTCGATAGCGGCCGTAGATGAAGAATCCGCTCAGAAAGCCAAGGATATGATCAGCCGTCTGACCGAAGAAGTTGAAGTCGGCAAGATCTACCTTGGCACTGTCCGGAAGATCATGGATTTCGGGGCGTTCGTCGAAATCCTTCCTGGGACGGATGGCTTGGTGCACATCTCGCAATTGGCGCATCATCGTGTAAAGGCTGTGTCCGACGAGGTCGCTGAAGGAGATCAAATTATGGTCAAGGTTTTGGAAGTCGATAAGCAAGGCAAGATCAGGTTGAGCCGGAAAGAAACGATGCCCGCACCTACGGCACCTGCCGCCGGCTAATATGTATCGAAAAATAGTGCTCGATAACGGAGTCCGTGTCGTGACGGAACGCATGCCGTCCGCCAAATCCGTTACCGTCGGCATCTGGGTGAATGTCGGATCGCGCGATGAAGAAAAGGGGGAAGAAGGCTTCTCTCACTTCACCGAGCATATGTTCTTCAAAGGCACTCGCACTCGGTCCGCCATGCAAATCTCACGGGAGATCGATGCATTGGGCGGCGAAATGAACGCCTTCACTGGACGCGAAACAACGACCTTCTACGTCAAAGTCCTCGATCAACATCTATCCCAAGCCCTGGCACTCCTGTCGGATCTCTTTCACCACGCAAAATTTGCATCGAAAGAAATCGAAAAAGAAAAACAGGTCGTTCTTGAAGAAGTCCGAATGGTCGAGGACGATCCTGAAGATCTCGTTCAGGATTGGCATATGGAACAGGCATTTAACGGACATCCTCTTGGACGCCCCATTCTCGGGCAGGCTGCCGTGATCAAAGGATTAGGGCGTGCGCGCCTCCTTAAGTTCGTGGATGCTCATTATCATCCCGCTGAAACGGTGATTTCGGTCGCCGGGAATTTCCATATAAAGGAGATGGTCCCTCTCTTAAGCCGGTGCTTCGGCAATTTCAGCAAACCACAACGGCCAAAGCTTAATCGCTGGTCGCCAGCAGTCCGTGCGGGTCTATACACACGCCGCAAACCACTTCAACAGGCGCATGTCTGTCTCGGTCTGAAGGGGCTTCGGCTAGATCACAAGGACCAATATGCACTCTATGCGTTAAATGCGGCGGTCGGAGGGAGTGTCAGCTCAAGATTGTTTCAAGAAGTTCGCGAGAAGCGCGGCTTGGCCTACTCCATTTATTCCTATGCTTCTTCCTATTCGGATACCGGCACATTGACCGTCTATGCTGCGACCAGACCTCGTGAAGCCGCCCGCGTGATCGAACTGGTGCGCCGCGAGATGAAGCGCTTTCATCGATACGGAATAGACAAGAAGGAATTGCAGCGAGTAAAAGACCAGATAAAAGGCGGACTCATGCTCAGTGTGGAAAGTACCCAGAGCCGCATGAGTAAATTGGCTAAAGATGAGCTGTATCATGGCCGGCATCTCTCACTGGAAGAAATGACGACTGAAATTGATCGGATTTCAGGCGATCAAATACTTCGCCTCGTTCATGAGCTCTTCGATTTTGAGTCTCTATCCGTGACGGCTATCGGTCCGATTTCACAGCGCTCGCTTCACAGTGCCTTGAATTAGTCTTAACGGAAAAAGATCATTCTTTTTATCATGTTGCATGTAAATTCCGATGGCCAATCAGCCCAAATAATTTCTTGACAAGCCTTATATGATTGAGTACGATCACCTCCTACTTATGAGTAATCCTTTCGTGCGAATGTGCAGAGAAGAGAAGAATAAAAGAGAAAGGAGGTGCGCACTTTTTCATGTCCGGAGCATCTTTCTCTTTCTTTAGGCCTTTTGAGTATCATTTTTTCTCGATCTCTTAGAGAGGGTATTATGTGGGATCTTATGAAGGAGGGACAAGGTATGAGAAGAGGCGTTATCATAGCCGCAATATCTACAGTGTTTTGTGCGAGCGTGCTGACTTCCGGGCTTGCTGTCGCAGCAGATGATCCGCCTGGCGCCGGCGGCGTATCCAGCAAAATTGCCGGGGGGCAAGCCTTGAAGGGTGAACCGGTTAAGAGTTTAAAAGGTCGGGTCTGGTCCCAGTGGGCAGATAATCCCGACAAGGAAATTCTCTTCGGTGTTCAATATTGGAATACCGGCGATCCGGCTTCAGGAAATCCGGTCGGCCGATCATCGAGCGATTTGGACGTGAAGCCGCCTGATCCTCTCTTTACCTGCTGTGCATGGGGATTTACCGGTGGACCTGAGAAGAATAATCCGTATTCCGGTTGGTATCATGCCGCGACTACGGTTCGCTTAAGTGTGAAGGATAAGGCATTGATGGATCAGATTATTAAGGCCTCACAGGATCTCGTTGCGATGGAAGTCACGCTGGATGGTCGGACCATTACTGGATTCAAGGTACTCAAGGATTAGCATTTGTATTTGCCGATAATTATTATTAATAGAACGTGGTAAGGAGGGTGCAATCATGACACAGACGAAGGGATGGGCATTTGTCGTCGCCATGGCTCTTGTCGCCGGCATGGCCACGACCGCCCTTGCAATCGAAGCGTTCCAGGAGCGGTTCGAGTGGGGGGACATGAGCAAGCCGACTACGCTCCAAGGGCGGGTGATCATTCTCGACCCGTACGATGAGGCAGTCTGGATCAACATTGCGGTCTTCGGCGGAAATGCCGAGAGCGGATATTTTTGGCAGAAAGTTCATCCAGGGAAGAATCTGAAATTTTATGCAGCCAACAAGGAAATCTTTGACCAACTGAAGTCAATGGCGCGACCCCACGCGGGACCGGCTGCCGCAAAGGAAGTACCGCCAGGCTCCCCGACCACCCTTGTGGAATTTACGGCGCAAGAAGTCGAGCAGAATCGGCGTGTTATTTCTTCCGTAAAGAAACTTACTGAAAACGCTGGCGAACCAAACCAGCCTCGAAGTATTTCCTCTCTTCGGATGAAGGATTGCGAAGGAAAGAGTGACTATGATGCCGCTTGCTACAAGGGCAAGCAAGAGTTGAACACGACGCCAAAGGGAGAAAAAACTCTTCCTATGCAGTATGATGTTTTACTGCCTGGCGGAAAGCCGGTTGCTGGTCTAATTCCTTGGACCGCTCCATATAATGAAGGAAAAGGCTCAAGCAGCAGCCACTGAACTTAGGAAATGCGTGAAAAAGGCGATGGCTCAACAGGCCATCGCCTTTTTTTATTTTGCGGGTTCATCTAACCGACGCTGAAGGTCCGCCAATCTATTAAGGGCCTCTAGTGGAGTCATTGAGAATAGATCCATTTGCCGGACTTCATCGATGATAGGATGGGGAGCAGGCAGCGTCGGATCAGGAAGACGTTGGTTTGTACCGCCGTCGGTACTTACTAGGTGCTGGTTCGATGAGGAAATGTTGGCTGACTCTAATTGAGCCAATACTTCTCGGGCTCGAGTAATGACGGCAGGGGGCAACCCGGCTAATTGGGCGACATGAATGCCATAGCTGCGATCAGCTCCGCCCTCCACAATCTTTCTAAGAAAAAGCACTTGTTCCCCACGCTCCTTGACCAAGACCGTATAATTTTTCGCCCCTTCACGCTGATGAGCTAATTCAGTCATCTCATGGTAATGCGTGGCGAATAGAGTTCGAGCACCGAGGCGGTCTGGATCCAAGATATACTCCGCCACAGCCCACGCGATGCTCAACCCGTCGTAGGTACTGGTTCCTCGCCCGATTTCATCCAGAATACTGAGACTGCGACGCGTCGCGCAATGCAAAATTTGGGCGGTTTCGGTCATTTCCACCATAAATGTACTCTGGCCCGCCGCGAGATTATCGCTGGCACCGATGCGTGTGAAGATTCGGTCTACGACACCGATCTCTGCGCTACGGGCTGGAACAAAGCTCCCTATTTGGGCCAGGAGCACAATGAGAGCAATTTGCCTGAGGTACGTGCTTTTTCCGGCCATATTGGGCCCCGTTAACACAATCAAGCGATTCTGATCCAAATTGAGATACGTGTCATTGGGGATAAATCCTTCCGTCGAACCAAGATGTTCCACGACGGGATGTCGGCCTTCGACTATATGAATTGTTCCTTCCTCATGTAGCCTAGGGCGAACGTATCGATGGAGGGCGGCAGTTTCAGCCAAGCTCGCGACGACATCGATGACCGCGAGGACGGATCCCATAGCCTGTAATCTCGGTGCCTCCTTCGCCAACTGCGATCGAATTTGCTCAAATAAGTCTTGCTCCAGAGCAATGAGTTTTACATCCGCGCCTGTCACTCGGCTTTCCAACTCTTTCAGCTCTGTCGTGGTAAATCGCTCGGCGTTGGCCAGCGTTTGTTTCCGAACGTAACGGTCGGGGACACGAGCCGCATTGGCCTTGGTCACTTCAATGTAATAGCCGAAGACGTGATTGAAGCGAATTTTTAGCGATTCAATCCCTGTTCGTTCTCGTTCCTGAAGTTCTAATTTAGCGATCCACTGTTTTCCTTCCCGGCAAGTACGGCGAAGCTCATCGAGGCTGCCATGATACCCGTCTTGGATGATGCCCCCTTCCCGGATTGTCGTAGGCGCATCCGGAAGGATCGTCCGTGCAATCAGGTCATGCACATCGGTCAACTCATCCCATTCTTGAACGAGCTCCTGAAGCAACGGCGCCTTGAGTGAGGACAGTACGGCTCGTAACTGCGGCAGAGGCACCACCGATTGTTGCAGTGCCAGCAGTTCCCGAGGGGTGGCGGCCCCCATTGAGAGGCGGCCACTCAGGCGCACGATATCCTGAACGGTTCGAAGTGCGGCCCGGATAGCCATGCGGACAGACATCTCCTTAAACAGTTCATCCACCGCTTCATGACGCGCATGAATAGCAGCAGGGCGAAGCAAAGGCCGTACAATCCATTCCCGTAGCAGGCGTCCGCCCATCGCTGAGACCGTCTTCTCTAAGACTGCACGTAGTGTGGCATCCTGTCTGCCGTCGGACAGTGATTTGAGCAGTTCCAAGTTGCAAATTGTGTTGCTATCAAGATGCATGGTCTGCTGGCCGTGCCGGATTTGCAAACGGGCGATATGCCTCAGGTTGACCGTCGGCCGGGTGTCTTGTACATAACGCAGCACCATGCCGGCGGCTTGAACTCCGAGGCTCAGCCCGCGGCACCCGAATCCATCCAACGACGCCACGCCGAAGTGCTCGTGCAGTAGACGTTGTGCCTCTATAAGACCGAGAGACGCGCCGTTTTGCGGGCAAAGTCGTGCCCCTCGAATCAATTGCAGGCCGGATTGCACCGCTGGAGGCAGAGAGGAGGAATACAACAGTTCGCGAGGTTCTATACGATACAGTTCGTCGTGCAAGTCGGTCGAGGCGGCTTCGCCAAAAAATTCCGTGACCCAAAATTCTCCCGTTGATGAATCGAGCGCGGCGAGCCCAAACTGCGCTGCAAACATCTGATGACAGAGTTGAGCAGGAGATGCGATGGCGACTAAAACAATCGATTCCGTGGATGGAAGGAATTCAGTATCGGTCAACGTTCCCGGAGTGTACAGGCGAACGACTTCCCGCCGCACGAGGCCTTTGGCCGACTTCGGGTCTTCTACTTGATCGCAAAGAGCCACTGTCCGACCGGCTTTCAGCAACTTGGCGATATAACCGGTCGCGGCGTGATAGGGCACTCCGCATAGCGGGACCGGATTGGCGCTCGACTTGTCGCGTGACGTCAGGGCGATGCTCAGCAACCGGGAAGCGATTTCTGCATCTTGATAAAACATCTCATAGAAGTCGCCGACGCGAAAGAACACAATGGCATCCTGATAGACGTGCTTGACCTCCCAATATTGGCGCATCAGGGGGGAGAGTTCGGCCTCAGTCATTACGCAGTTCCTCTTCAGAGGGATTTCCGGGTGGAGGGGAGAGTTTACCGATGGAGTGGCGCAGTTCTTCCAGGTCGGCTTCCGCTTCCTGCAAGGCCCTCGTCTTGCGTCTCAACTCAATTCGTCCCCGCACCCATGCCGGGAACAGGAGAATTGAGGCGACCAGCAGCCCAATGGCGAATGCACTAAGGATGGGCTTGTAAATGGGCGTTGAGGCTGATAGTTGACCGAAGAAATAGCGGAGTGTCACTTCCTGTTCCTGATTGTGCAAGAAAAATGAGAGCGACAACAATAGCAATATTCCAACCAAGACGAGTCTGATCATGATGATTTAGGGAGAGATGTGATTATGCCTTGTGTCGCACTCGAAGAGTCCCGGTCGAATATATTCGTCAAGGCCTGATGCGAGTATGGTCCTGTCGCAGTGAGGATGATGGTTCGTTCAGTCTCGCTGCGGTGTGCGAACCGTATTTCAACCCGATCGATCGGCAGTTCGCTCATTGCTCGTTCAGCCCATTCGACGGCGACGATGGTTCGTCCATCGAAATACTCCTCCAAGCCGAGATGCGGCACAGTCTGCACAGATTCAAGTCGGTACAGATCGGCATGCGCCAGCGGAAGTCGGCCACGATATTCATGGATCAAGACAAACGTGGGGCTACTGACGCTACGCGGCGCGGCGCCTAATCCTGTGGCGATTCCTCGGACCAACGCCGTTTTCCCTGTTCCTACTTCGCCATACAAGGCAAACACTTCGCCCCCTTGCACGCCGTTTCCAATCATGGCACCGAGACATTCCGTATCTGCGACAGAGCAGGACGCGAGCGACCATGAGGGTAGTGGGAACGTAGAGTCGAAAGTAGGTGTTAACTTCACCGCGGGCGTCGACGATGGTGCCTGGCGATGTTTACGCATGGACGGTCTGTTTCAACGCAAAGGGTATTCGGGCAATCAAATCACCGGCAAGCATTCCCGCTTGGCCAAACTCGGCAGCGGCCAAGTCGCCGGCCAATCCGTGCAGATAGGTCCCGACGCATGCCGCATCCCAGGGATTCAACTGCTGCGCCAATAAACCGACAATGATACCGGTGAGCGCATCACCCGTCCCGGCGGTGGCCATGCCGGAATTGCCGGTCGGACAAATCGCTACACGCCCATCCGGTTTTGCTACGATGGTGCGCGCTCCTTTTAAAACAAGAATGACGCCATGTTTTTCGGCAAAACGTGTGGCTGTTCCGATTCGATCCCCATTGACGGACTGCACGCTT
>JAICXS010000223.1 GCA_025934615.1 Nitrospiraceae bacterium | reverse complement strand
GACAAGAGGTTCAGACCGTAGGAACGGCGATTGTAGCGAGGCGTCGGAATGGTGTCAACGAACGAACGGCTTACTTCGGTTCGTATTCGCGCGGCGTTGCAGCTTCACAGCTCTTGACATGCCCGATTTCGGCCGATAGAATTACAGCAGCATTTCCGGTAGTTTGCCTGCGTTTTCGTCTCACCGCACAGCCACAGAGGAGGTAGGATGTTCGAACGATTCACGGATAAGGGTCGCAAGATCATCATCCTAGCCAGGGAGGAAGCAGAGCGCCACCAGAATGACTATCTGGGCACGGAACATTTGGTCTTGGCCATTCTCCGTGAGACGGACGGCATCGCCCTTATGATCATCAAGAAAATGGGTCTCTCCACTGAGCAGATCAGGCTGGAGATCGAACGAAATCTTCCCGGTGGCGGCACCACCATGACGTTCGGGGAAATTCCGTTTAGCCCGCGTGTGAAGAAAGTCATCGAGTATGGCGTGGAAGAAGCGCGCTTGCTCGGCCACAACCATATCGGCGGCGAGCATCTGCTGCTCGGCCTATTAAGAGAAGAAGAAGGCATCGGCGGGAAAATCCTTCGAAGCTTGGGCGCGAACTTGTTGACGGCTCGGCAACTCACGGTCACCTTCCTCCGCAAGTCGGCGCCGCGTGAACGCGACCGGAAAAGCAATACGCCGGCGCTTGATGAGTTCGGCCGCGATCTGACGCAGCTCGCGCAAGAGGGACAGTTGGATCCGGTGATCGGCCGTGCAGATGAAATTGAGCGCGTGCTGCAGATCCTCAGCCGCCGCACGAAAAATAATCCGGTGTTGATCGGCGAGTCCGGTGTCGGCAAGACCGCCATTGTTGAAGGCCTCGCTCAGCGCATCGTGCAATCCGAAGTGCCCGATAATCTGCTGTCGCGACGAGTGATCGCGCTGGACCTCGGTTCGCTCGTGGCGGGTACGAAATACCGCGGCCAATTTGAAGAGCGGCTGAAAGTCGTGATGAAAGAAATCGCGCAGGCCGGTAACATTATCATCTTCATCGATGAGCTCCATACCTTGGTTGGCGCCGGCGCGGCGGAAGGGTCGATCGACGCGTCGAATATGTTAAAGCCCGCCTTGTCGCGCGGTGAAATTCAATGCATCGGCGCCACGACATTAGATGAGTATCGGAAGCACATTGAAAAGGATGGCGCACTCAAGCGGCGGTTCCAGCCGATCTATGTGCAGCCGCCGAGCATCGAGGAGACGATTCGTATCATTCAAGGCCTGCGTGACCGGTATGAGGAACATCATGGAGTGGAGATCACCGAGGAAGCTATCGTGGAAGCCGCAAAGCTTTCCGATCGCTATATCACCGATCGGTTCCTGCCGGACAAAGCCATCGATCTGATTGATGAGACCGGCTCCCGCGCCAAATTACAGACGTATGCGCTGCCCGGCGAATTGAAAGCGTTGGAGCAAGAACTGAAGAAAGTCTCCCGCGAAAAAGAAGTGGCCATCTCGCTGCAGAATTTTGAAGAGGCCGTGAAGTTCCGCGAAGAAGAAGAGCGGCTTCGGAAGCTTCTCGAAGAATCGAAGCGGGAGTGGAAGAAAAACCAGGAAAAGAACAGACCGGTTATTTCCAAAGAGGATGTTGCCTACGTCGTTTCAAAGATGACCGGGATTCCGCTCTTCAAATTGGAAGAGGAAGAGTCGAATAAGCTCCTTAATATGGAGGAGTTCCTTCATAAGCGGATCGTCGGACAGCAGGAAGCGATTTCCGCCGTCTGCCGTGCGATTCGCCGTTCACGAGCCGGCATCAAGGATGCGAAGAAGCCGATCGGCTCGTTCATTTTCCTTGGCCCGACCGGTGTCGGGAAAACTGAATTGGCGCGTGCACTCGCGGAATTCCTGTTCAATACCGAAGATGCGCTGGTCCGAATCGATATGTCGGAATACCAGGAGAAGTTTACCAGCTCCCGGCTCTTCGGCGCTCCTCCCGGCTATGTGGGTTATGAGGAAGGCGGGCAGTTGACGGAACGAGTCCGGCGGCGTCCGTATTCGGTGGTTCTGTTCGATGAAATCGAGAAAGCACATCCGGATATCTTCAATGTGATGCTGCAGGTTCTCGACGACGGCGTCTTGACGGATAGCCTCGGACGCAAAGTCGATTTCAAGAACACGGTCATCATCATGACCTCTAACTTGGGGACCAAGTTGATTCAGAAAGGCGTGTCGCTTGGCTTCCATCGAGTCGAGCAGAGCGACCATGATCGACGGATCAAGGACGACGTATTGGGCGAACTACGTCGATCTTTCAGTCCTGAATTCCTTAATCGGATCGACGAAGTAGTCGTGTTCCACCCGCTGGAAAAAGAACATTTGATCAGCATCACGGATATTCTAATCAAGGAATTGAACGCGCGCTTGCTTGAACGGGGCGTGCAGTTGGAAGTCGGCGATGATGTCAAGCAATGGCTGATTCAGGAAGGCTATCAACCGTTGTATGGGGCAAGGCCCATGCGCCGGACGATCCAAAAGAACATCGGCGATCCGCTCTCAGAAGAGCTGCTGAGAGGCCGGTTCAAGGATGTCCGGAGGATCAAGGTGGTGTTGCGAGACAACGCGCCTAACTTCATTGAAGCGGAGGCGATGGCCGGCGTGTAACCAAAGGCTCTCGCACGTTCCACGTGCGAGGTCAGTTCAAATGGCGCCAGCACGACCCTCGGGTGATCCCACTCGAGGGTCGTGCTGTCTGAAGTCCAGCGTAGACTCGTCGATATTTAGGGGTGTCCGCATCGCAGCGAAACCATTAGTTCCCTCTTCTATTTCTCCCGTATCGTCTTCGGCTCTAACTCTGTTAGGACTCGAAACATCATGTGACGAAACGGCGGCAGCCGTGATGCGTGGCGAAGGCACGCTGCTCTCAAGCGTGCTGTATTCCCAACATGAGGTACATCGACGATACGGCGGTGTCGTCCCCGAGCTCGCTGCACGCCGGCATATTGAAACGGTAGAAGCTGTGGTAACCGAGGCGATGGGCCGGGCGAAGGTCCAATGGTCGGACCTGCATGGTGTGGCCGTCACATCTGGACCGGGATTGGCGGGCGCATTGCTCGTTGGAGTGAGTGCTGGAAAAGCGATCGCCTACGCTCAAGGCATTCCTTTAATCGGCGTGAATCACTTAGAAGGCCATATTGCATCCGCGTGGATGGAGCGTCCGGACTTGCCGAGGCCCTGTATGGTCCTGGTCGTCTCGGGTGGACACACTCATTTGTACCTGAACACCTCGGTGGGTGCGTATGAATTGATTGGACAGACGTTGGATGATGCAGCCGGAGAGGCGTTCGATAAGGGGGCGAAGATGTTAGGGTTGGACTTTCCCGGCGGGCCCGCGTTGGACCGGTTGGCTCAATCCGGCAATCCTGCTGCGATTCGATTCCCACGGCCTTATCTCGACAATAACAATTTGGATTTTAGTTTCAGCGGGATTAAAACAGCGTTACTGTATTATCTGCGCGATATGGACCGGTCCGGACATCAAAGACCTGCGGCCGATATCGCAGCCGGCTATCAAGAGGCCATTGTTGAAGTGCTCGTAGAAAAAGCGTTCGCCGCGGTGAGGCGATATAAGGCTCATGCGCTGGCGGTGGTCGGGGGAGTTTCGGCCAATTCACGCTTGCGCGCGCTTCTTGCCGAGCGTGCCACCAAGGTCGGTATTCCATTAGCCATTCCACGGGGTATCTTCTGCACCGATAACGCCGCGATGATTGCGGCCGCGGGACATCAAGCTTATTTGGCCGGATGTTGGGCATCTTGGGAGTTAGAAGCGGACCCCGAATGGTCATTGCAGACTGTACAGTCGAGCGGCATAACGCCTAGTCGGCGCGAACGAGGCAGGAACGCGTCGCCTCCCTTACCCACGACACGGAGGAAGTAAGATTCCTACGATTCTCGGAAACATCCATGGTCTCAAAGCCGGTCAGCTCCTGAGACTTCAACATCTCTACCGTCGGCGTATCCCAGTCGATAAGGTCGTGACACCCGAACTTGCTCGCGTGTGTACGGAACTGTCCGCGGAAATTCGCTGCCAGATCGGCCTTGTCATCAATCGGCGCGGCAACATCGAACAAGTCATCGTTGGAAACGGGCGTGAGCTGATCTTAAACGATCTCTGGAAATACCGTGTCGGGTCTCGGTCGCTGCGCGGGGTGAGACTGGTCCATACCCATTTGCAGAATGAGCCACTGACCCAAGACGATTTAACGGACCTCGCGCTCTTGCGGCTGGATTTGATGGCCGCGGTCGGCGTGGGTAAAGACAGGCTCCCCGCGTCAATGTATGTCGCACATATCCTCCCGGCCAATCCCAACGGACGATTATGCGAAGTGTTGCCCGAATCGTCGTTCCATGAGTTTCAGTTCGACTGCGGTCAGTTTATTCAAGCGCTGGAAGATGAATTGGCAAGCCAAGCGACCAGCCATGAGGTCAAGGCCGGAGATTCCACCGCCATTGTCGTCAGTGTCTCGACGAAGGGCCGGCTGCTTCAGGATGAGCGCGTGGACGAATTAATCGAATTGGTGCAATCAGACGGCATGGCGGTCTTGGACACAGTGAGGCAACGTCCGAAGGAAATTCATCCGAAGTATGTGCTCGGCATCGGGAAGCTAAAAGAAGCCGTGATGAAGGCGTTACAGCAAGGCGCGGATCTCTTAATTTTCGATCAAGACTTAACGCCGGGTCAGGTGCGAGCCATTGCCGAAATCACCGATATGAAAGTGGTGGACCG
>JAICXS010000476.1 GCA_025934615.1 Nitrospiraceae bacterium | reverse complement strand
GGCGCAGCGCGAAGCGACGGCAAGACGCGTCGCAGCGCGGCTGGGGATCGAAATCGGCGAGATGGCTTGCTGAAACTATCAGTTCGTCAAGCCCGGCCATGACGAGGGGAGAGAGCTTCGATATCGCGCGGCAGAGAGATGCCAACTCGCGCAAATGCATGTACGATGCTAGGCTTTGGTCCAAACCCCTATAAAAGGGGAGGAACCCATGTCCAAAGCCTATTTCGTCGTTCGCTCCACCGTTGCCGATGCCGCCAAGAGGGCGGCGTTCGACAAATGGTATCAGGCCGAGCATCTGCCTGATGCCTCAAAATCATTCGGCGTGAAGAAGGCGTGGCGGTTCTGGAGCCTGGCCGATCCGTCCGTGCACCAGGCGACCTACGAATTTTCAGATCAGGCCTCGCTCGACCGCGCCATGAAGGGAGAGGACATGAAGCGCCTCGTCGCCGACTTCAACCGCGATTGGCCCGATGTCACACGCACGCGCGAGACCTTCGTGCTGGCGGAGGAGTTTGCCGGCTAGCATGGAGACTGTTCATCTCTTCTTCATAAAGGGGGATAGGCCGCCGAGGCGGCCGTTCCAAGGAACGCCGAAGCGTAGCTTCGGCCATGGCGCATCTCCAGATGCGGACCTAATGAAGCCCATAGGTCAGGTATTGAGAACGATCCAGTCTCAACTCTTCCTCATTAATAACGCTTCGGGCCGCGAGTTGCCACATGATGTGCTCAACCCAAAATTCGTGAGAGAATACCTTTGTTGATTGTGGCTCCGACACGAAGATCGCGGACGGGAGGTGAACCGTGCCGTCAATTCGTTCCAGTTGCTGTTCAATATCAGAGGATTGTGATGCTAAAAAATGCTGCGCTGGAGACGGCAACACTTGGAGTGGGACTGAGATCGTACTGTATTGTTTCCCGTTGATAATGTCGATCATCGTCAGGTGGTCGGAAGCTATGGGCTTCCCAGTTGCCTCAGAATAAATCTTCGCGACAGAATCGTCGATGTTCGCTTGAAGGACAAATTGCGGTACGGCGATGTGGGCGGCATCAAGGTCTTTTTCCTTGTTCGCGCGAGTTATGCTGTCGGTTGCGTCGCGCCAGACGACGGAGCTGAATCTCTGAATCGCGGCGGTAGTAATAACTATCGTAAATTTGGTATTTTCTTCGGATTGGCGGTGCGAACAGCTTGATGGCACGCTTAGCGATTGGCGGATGCCAGCCGATTCAGGATGATTCACCTGTCCCGAATCCAATTCCATTTCTGCCACGGCATGCATGAGCAGTTGACGATACGTCTGCCGTGCGCGGCTTACATCGTGCTCGTAGCCTTCAATTTGTCCGGCGACGTAGCGACGCTCGTTGTCTGGTAAACTTGGGTTGTGTACGGCCTTCGAAGCCATTTGATACATGGCCACTGCAATCTGTGGCGGGCTTACGTCGAATGTGAATGTCGTTCTCGCCGTATCATCGGCGCAGGTATAGTTGGTGACGATTTTGGAGAGCGTCGATTCGTCCAGATGGAATTGCTCGCCTGTTGGGCAGGCCGGGACGGAGGGGCCGGCATTGGAATCCGTCGATGGAAGATTGCAGGACGGATAATGCCACTCCTGGACATCTTCAGCTCTTGCGTGCGAAACCGAAAAGGAGAGGAATACTATCAATGCAGCTGCTTTTGCGGCTTTAGTCCATCCGCGACCAAGAAATATATTGTTCATGATGACGCGCCTTATTGAGCTAGTCGGTCAACAGCTTCCCAACTCAAGAAGCAACGCCGAACTGCTGAAGCAGGCATTATCCCGCGCGGCTCAGACGGGCGCAACCTTCCGGTGAGGTTTTCGTTGTTTTCGGGTCGAAAGTCCAAGACCACCGTCGATTGAGGCATTCGGACAAACGGCCTTACGTCGTCTCTCTCCGTCTGTGGTCCGAGACGTTTCCTGCACCGCGGTTCAGCAATCATTCAGGCCGGCGCGGCGACACTCGCGTTTGCGCATTATCGCCGCATCACAATCAACCCGTAATGATAGGAGATATCGATGAAATTCCTTGCTGTCTCTGCCATTGCTCTCGGTCTCGGCCTGTTCGTCATGACATCGTCACGGGCGATGCCGCTCGCTCCGCTCGGCGCAACCGCCGCCAATGACAGCGTGATCGCGGTCGCCGGCGGCTGCGGCGTCGGCTGGCATCGCGGTCCCTATGGGGGCTGCCGCCCGATGTACAATTGTCCGCCCGGCTGGCATTCCGGCCCCTACGGCCGCCACTGCTTCCGCAACTGGTAGTTCAATGTTGCGGGCGAGGGCCGGCATCGCGACCCTCGCTGCGCTCCAGCTTTTTGTTTTGACGCGTTTTCTTCACGCGAACCGGATTCCGCTTCGCTCGAAAACGCTCTCGCATCATTTCCCGAGGAAGCCGAGCACCAGCGCGTCATACTTCTCTCGCGCTTCCAGAAACACGAGATGACCGGTATTCGGGCTCACCTCAGCGTGCGCATTCGGCATCAGATCCGCCAGCGATT
>JAICXS010000451.1 GCA_025934615.1 Nitrospiraceae bacterium | reverse complement strand
CCTATCTCCTTGTTGCGGATCTGGGCCAGCTCATCGTCTTCCATATCGCTGGCCAACTTACCGTTCAGGTAATAGAGTCCCTTAGTGGGTGTATCAAGGCAGCCGATCAGGTTCATCAGAGTAGACTTCCCCGATCCTGATGGACCCATGATCGCAACGTACTCTCCGCGCTTAATCTGGATATCAACTCCAGAAACCGCATGAATCTCCTGGTCACCCATAACGTACGACTTCCAGAGATCGTAGGTCTTGATGACCACGCCGTCACGGCTGAGCTGATCTCCCCGGTCTTGTAGCTCCTGGGGACTCAAATCCTGGGCTTCCAATGTTCCACTTGCCATCCCAATACCCTCGATAACTTCCACCGGCTAGGTTGCAACAGGCGCGGACGACATGCGCGGCTTGTTGTCGACCTTGACCTTCGCCTGATTTCTGATCGTGCGGATCACCTGATAACTCCCGGTGATGATTTGTTCACCGTCCGAAAGGCCGTCCACAACTTCGATATCCGTGTTGCCGCTGATCCCCGTTTTCACAGGCTGGAAGACCGCCTTCCCGTCTTTGATCACGAAAACACCCTGAAGTTCTTCGTTCATGGCACGCCTTGCCGCCGGGGTCTGCGGAGGGGCATTCTTTGCGTTCACCGGTTGGAGCTGGCCCCTTTGCCGGACCGTCAGAGCTTGAACGGGAATGGAAAGCACATTCTGCCGGGAGGCTGTCGCTATCTTGGCCGTGCACGACAGCCCCGGCCGAACCATGGTCTCAGGGATGTCGAGCGCAATCACAACCTTGAAGTCTTTCGCCTCCTGGCTTGAAGTCTGACTCTGAGAGGCTGCGACGCCGGTCGATCGGACAAGCGCAGTATCTCCGATTTCGATAACTTTCCCCTTGAACGTTTTATTGGGGATAGCATCGATCGTCACATCGGCAGACTGGTCGAGCTTCACGCTCACGATATCGGTTTCATCGACATGGACTTCTGCTGTGATGATCGACATGTCGGCGATTGTCATGATCGTGGAGGCAGCAGAATTCTGAATGCCCGGCACCACCGTCTCGCCCACCCGCACCGGAAGATTCGTGATAACGCCGTCGAGCGGAGCGACAGCCTCATATTGAGACAAAACGTCCTTAGAGCGCGAGACCATGGCTTGTACCTGGGAAATTTTCCTCTGTGCTGATGCTAACTGTGCGTCGGCCTGTGCCTTTTGAGATTTGGCTTGGGCCACCTTACGTTCGGAGGCGGTCAGGGTGGCCTGCGCCAGATCGAACAACGCTTTCTTGGCCTCGTAGTCCTGAGCCGAGATCAGTTTTGAATCAAACAGATTCTTGCTCCGTTGCAGATCGATCTTCTTCTGTTCGAGATCGGCACGATCGTGATCGACTTGAGATTGCGCAACCGCGATTGCATCCTCGGCAGATTTCCCTGCCGCCTCGCTTGCGGCCGAATCAGCCAGGGCGGCGTTCAGCGAGGCCTGTTCAGCTCTTAAATCAGCTGAAGGTTGTATGTTCGCCAGCCGCGCGAGCACTTGGCCCTTTCTGACTCTGTCACCCTCTTTTACTAGCAGCGCCGTAATGGGAGCCGGCCCCTGGGTATTAGCCCCGATGTTGATGTAATTCCTTGGCTTGATCTCACCCGACGCTGTCACGATCGCGGTTAGATCGGTGCGTGCCGCTCTGGCCGTCTGAACAGTGACGACTCCTCGATTTCTGATCCGGATGCCTGCGAAAATGCCGCCCGCGATGAGCAACACCGCCACGCAGACAATAATCACCTTCCATTTTTTCTTCAGACGAACTCTCCCCATCCGGATTGATTAAGGACGAAACCAATCCCGCAATTGTTCCCGATAGTTGTGACCGACGTCGCCAAGCCTCTCGAGCAAAACGGCCAGGAGGCTTCTACGTATAGATTCGTTTGACGCGCGCGTGAATGCCGCACAGCACACTGTAAGAGATAGTGCCCGCCCATTTCGCAATCTGCTGCGCATCGATCGACACCGAACCTTCTGAGCCCAGAAGTGTAACGGCATCACCCACCGCAATGTTCGGGACTTGAGAGACGTCGATCGTCGTCAAATCCATGGACACCGCTCCCAGCATTGGAACAATCTTACCGTTTGCGATGACACTGCCTCGATTGGAGAGGCGATGAGGTATCCCGTCGGCGTACCCCACAGCTAACACCGCGATTTTCATGGCGCGCGGTGCCCGGTACATACCGCCGTATCCGATCAGACTTCCCGCCGGCACGTCCTTGACGGAAAGTACGGCGGCTCGCCACGTCAGAGCCGGCTTAACGTCGAACAATACTGGAGGTGCAGGGCCTCGAACCGGAGAAACATACCCGTACACGGCGTGCCCCGGGCGAACCATGCTGCGCCATGCTCGGCGGCGGCCATATGCAACGGGAATTGTGCTCGATGAATGAAGCAGTCCGGGTTTCAGCCCCCTTTGCTCCAAAGCCGCTGCGATAGAATCGAAAACCTTCATCTGGTTCTCGGTCTGGCTGCTTTCGTAGTTGGAGGACGACGCGAAGTGGGTCATCAGTCCTTCGAATTCGACATGCTTCGCGTCTTCGATGGCGGACACGATCCGGGGCACATCGGGCGGAATGCCGAGGCGGCCCATGCCGGTATCGATCTTCAGATGATAGGGACTCTTCTCTCCTCGTTTCTGCGCCAGCCGGTCCAGTTCGGCTAAATCCTCCACCGAGTGGATG
>JAICXS010000334.1 GCA_025934615.1 Nitrospiraceae bacterium | reverse complement strand
TGGATAGTATTTTGCTTCGTCTGGCGAAGCATATAGAAAAGGCCATGAAACTTAAAGGCGCCGTGAAATCGGCTATGGTCTATCCCTTAACAATTGTCGGGGTAGCCATTATCGTCATCACGATCCTCATGATTTGGGTTATTCCGATTTTTGCCAAAATGTTTACGGATTTATCCGGTGGAAAAGTAGGATTGCCGGGCCCAACTCAATTCGTCATCAACCTCAGTGAATTTATGCAACACTACATCATCTATATAGCCGCGGCATTGGGTGGGATTGCCTATGCCGTCAAACGATATTACAAAACAGCGAACGGGCGCCTGGTCATCGATCGTTTGCTTCTCAAAATGCCGGTCATTGGGGAATTGATCCGAAAAACGTCCGTCGCCAAATTTACTCGGACATTGGGGACCTTGATTACGAGCGGCGTTCCGATCATGGATGGGTTGATGATTACCGCGAAGACCTCCGGCAATAAGATAGTCGAAAACGCGATTCTCGCCGCTCGGCAGAGCATCAGCGGAGGAAAGACCTTGGCTGATCCGCTCTCGAAAAGCGATGTCTTCCCCAAAATGGTCGTCCATATGATTTCAGTTGGAGAGTCGACCGGAGCGCTCGATGCGATGCTCGGGAAGATTGCGGATTTTTATGACGATGAAGTCGATCAGGCTGTTGCGGCGTTGACGTCGCTGCTGGAACCGGCCATGATGGTGTTTTTAGGAACGGTTATTGGGTTTATCGTCATTGCCATGTATTTGCCGATCTTTAAAATGGCTTCAGTCATAGGCTAGCTACAAAATATGGGTCCATTTCATACGTGGGTCGTTCGCTCCTTGCCTTCCTTAAGTCCCCTCGGTAAAGTATCGAAGAAATTTCTGCCGCTCCGATCCTGACATGGCATCTGCGGACTGCTCGAGCTGATGGAAAATCTCCGAATAAGGCTCTACTGGCTGATGGGCTTTCGGGTGGTGGTGGTCACCCTATTGCTTGGCCTTTCTGCAGTGCTTCAAATAGGAAAGAGTCAGCCGGCTTTTGCTTTTTACCCCTTGATCGCCGGTACGTACCTTGTCACGATCCTGTACGCGCTTACCCTACGTTATCTCATCAGCGCAGCCCTGTTACAGCCATTCGCCTATCTGCAGGTCGGCATTGACCTTCTCCTCGAAACATATCTCGTTGCCAACACGGGTGGAATCGAAAGCCCATTCTCCGTGTTTTACATCATTACGGTCACGCTGGCGAACTTGATCCTCAGGCGACAGGGAGGATTGGTTGCGGCCGGAGTCAGCGTAGCCCTGTTTGGGTTGGTCACCAATCTTCAGTTGTCAGGGGCTTTTGATGTGGCCCCTCCCAGCCGGCTCTCTGCGCCTGCCACGTTGTATACTTTCGGCGTTCATAGCTTGGCCGTGATTATGGTGGGTCTCCTAAGCGGTGCGCTGGCCGATCAATTGAAACGGGCAGGACAATCGCTCGTTGAAAAGGAGGAAGGACTCAGCCGCTTGCAGGCGTTTCATGAAAATGTGGTGCATAGTCTGAGCAGCGGGTTATTCACGACCGATGAAGTCGGCCGAATGACGTCGTTTAACCGGGCCGCTCAGGATATCACGCTCTTCTCATTAGACGCCGTGAAAGATAAGCCGTGGTGGGAAGTCTTCAACTGGGAGCAGACAAACCTATTCGATGCAGATACCTCGACCGTCATGGCACCATACCGGTTCGAAGGAGAAGGCCGGCGGGCCGATCATACGCGCATGATTATCGGCATGACGCTGGCGCCTCTCACTGAAAACGGTGTGCGAACCGGCTTGGTTGGAATTTTCCAGGACCTGACACAGATCCGCGACTTGGAAGAACAGATGCGGCGGCGCGAATGGCTGGCCACTCTGGGTGAAATGTCGGCAGGAATGGCGCATGAAATTCGGAATCCGCTTGCCGCGCTGGCCGGTTCGATGCAAATTTTACGGAAGGACGTCCAGCTTGACGAATCGAACCGGCATCTCATGGATATCGCCATTCGAGAAACGTCTCGCCTCGATTCGATCATTACCGAATTTCTCCTGTACGCCCGTCCGCCGGCACTGAATTTGAAGGAGTACGATGTCAATGCCGTCTTAGCCGATACGCTGGATCTTATTCGCCACGAAGCGCAATCCCATATGAACATCGTGATCGTTACCTATCCTGGACCCGGGGTGATGACCGCCCAAATCGATCCGGATCAGATTAAGCAAGTGTTTTGGAATCTGGCCACCAACGCGTTTGAAGCCATGCCGGCAGGAGGACAGTTGACGATTTCTACCGGCCGTCGTCGAGTCGGTTCGGGAGAGCGAAGCGGAGAGGTCATCGAAGTGCTCTTTCAAGATACCGGGGAAGGCATTCAGAAAGATGTGTTGGACAAAATTTTCCTTCCATTTTTTACCACAAAAAAACGTGGATCGGGCCTCGGTCTTGCGGCCGTTCATCGCATTGTCGATCTACACGGCGGCTGGATCCGCGTCGAGAGCCAGGAGAACAAGGGATCTCAGTTTAGCGTGTGTTTACCCGTATCCGCTGACGCCGGACTACGATTGTGGCATGAAAGTAGGGAACCGTGGAAAAGATACTAGTCGTCGATGATGAGCGAAGTATGCGCGATGTCTTGAGCATCATGCTCAAGCGTGCCGGATACGATGTGACCCTCGCCTCCGATGGGAGCGAAGCGATCGTCCAGGTCGGTAAAGAAATTTTCGATCTCGTGATCACGGACCTCAAGATGCCGAAGGTCGGCGGGCTTGAAGTCTTGAAATCCGTCAAGGAGATTTCGCCGGATACCGTGGTCCTGCTCATTACGGCCTTTGCCTCCAGCGATTCCGCTGTCGAAGCGATGAAGCTCGGCGCGTACGATTATTTAAGCAAGCCGTTCCAGGTCGATGAAGTGCAACTCATCGTGCGCAATGCGCTGGAACGCCGGCGGCTGTCCACGGAAAACACGTTACTGAAACGTGAGATCGCCAGCCAATCATCCCTGGCCAACATTATTGGACAGAGCGAACCCATGCAGAAAGTGCTGGAGGTGGTCCTGAAGGTCGCCGACAGTAAGAGCAATGTCTTAATCTTCGGGGAAAGCGGGACAGGGAAGGAATTGATCGCACGGGCGATCCATTACAATAGTATTCGCAGCAGGCTGCCATTCGTGACGGTGAACTGCAGCGCACTTCCGGAACCGTTGCTTGAAAGTGAATTATTCGGCCATATGAGAGCCGCGTTTACAGGCGCCATTGCCAATAAGGCCGGGTTGTTTGAAGTGGCGGACGGCGGCAGCATTTTCCTCGATGAAATCGGCGACACCTCGCCCGCGATGCAAGTTAAGCTGCTGCGCGTGATCCAGGAACGGGAGTTCAGGCGCGTCGGCGGAACGCGCGACGTCAAAGTCGATGTTCGGGTGATTGCCGCGACAAATCGGAATTTGGCCAAAGCGGTCGCCGATGGGAGTTTTCGAGAGGACCTCTACTATCGCCTCGATGTCATTCCTATTACGCTCCCTCCGCTCCGCCTCAGGCCCAACGATATTCCATTGCTCGCCAAACATTTTCTCGAACAATTCGCAAAAGCGAATGGAAAACCCGTCCCGACCTTATCGGCAGACGCGATGCGAGTGTTGCTGGTTCATGAG
>JAICXS010000173.1 GCA_025934615.1 Nitrospiraceae bacterium | reverse complement strand
GGTGGTCTGATCGATGATGCGTGTGCGCAGCACGCCGATCGGTTGGATCTCCAGTTCGACGATGTCTCCGTGATGTAAATAGCGATCCAGCTCAAGCCCACATCCGCCGCCAACGGTGCCGGAACCAAACAGATCGCCCGGATAGATCGTCTCCCCACGCGACACATGGGCGATCATTTGCGGGAAGGTCCAGTGGATGCTGCCGAATCGTCCCTGCGACCAGACTTCGCCGTTGACGCGAGCGATCATCGTCAGGCTGTCGAGAGAGACGATCTCATCGGGAGTCACGAGACAGGGCCCGATTGCCGTCGCAAAGTCTTTTCCCTTGGCCGGCCCCAGTCGGCACGCCATTTCTTGAAATTGAATGTCGCGCGCGCTGAAGTCGTTCATGATCGTATAGCCTGCGATGTACTGATCGGCGTCCGATTCGGCAATGTCCCGGCCCTGCCGGCCGATGATGCAGCCGAGCTCCAGTTCATAATCGAGCTTGGTGGTCTGTAACGGCCAGGGCAATTCGTCGTCGGGCCCGATGATCGTGCGATGGTTCCCCTTGTAATAGACGGGCGCCTTGTACCATTCGGGCGGTATCGGCTGCCCGCGTTTCTTCGAGGTGGCCGCGATATGATCTTCAAATGCGATGAAATCACGGAGTGACGGCGGATTGGGAAGCGGAGCGACCAACCGGATGCCGTCCAACGAGTAGACGATCTGTTCTCCCTTGGGACCCGCCGCCCGCTCTCCTAAACGCTTGGCATAGTCGAACGCCTCTCGAGCCCTGGTGAGGGCCGACGGTCCGCCTTCCAAGAATTCCAGCATGGCGGAAGGGACGGCGGCATTGGCGATCCGGTAAGGCTGCGCCTCCTGCTGGTCGGCCAGTAGGCGCACGTATGCCAGATTGAGATCGATCACCCCATGGTCGTATACAGCGCCGGCGCGAATGAACGTGGCCACCGGCGTCGGTACCTGGAAGCTGACCAGTTTCATGGCTGTCTCCAGCTATCGGCGTAGTCCTTCGCCTCGACGGTTTCCAGCTCAGGCAGCACCATGAACGGACTGCGTGATTCGATCATGATAGCCACCTCATCAGTCACGGTCTTCGCGTCGCCCGCCTCGACAGCCTGCGGCTGCGGGCCATGATGAATGCCTTGCGGATGCAACGTCATCATGCCGGGGCGGATGCCCGCCCGGCTGAAGAAGTTTCCTTGATGGTAGAAAAGCGCTTCGTCGTAATCCATGTTGCGATGATAGAACGGCACACGAATCGATCGAGGATCGCTTTCGAGCGGCCGAGGCGCAAATGTTGAAATCAGCATCCCACCTGCCTGGAACGTCGTATGGACGCTCGGCGGCAAATGGTAGAGGGCGCTCATGACGGGCCGAAAGTCCCGAACGTTCAGTTTGGCCGGCCACAAATTTCCTTTCCACCCGACGACATCCATGGGGTAAAACGGGTATACGACGGAGGTGTAGACCTGTGCGCGTTTGATTCGAACTTCCCATTCTCGGCCGTCCTGCCGCGTGTCTCCGAGTGAATCGAGCAGCGGGGTCCCGATGACGCCCAGGTCGAAGAGCGCATGTTGGCCGAGCATCCCCCGGTCCGGCAATTCGATCGAGACGGGGGTCTCTGCAATCAAGAAGAAAGACGAGCCTATCTCGACGTGGATTCGATAGGTCGTGCCTTTCGGAAGAAGGACATAGTCACCGGGTTCATACGGGAGCAGTCCATAATCCGTTTCGAAACGTCCGCGACCGGCGTGGATGAAATACAGTTCATCGCCGTCCGCATTTCGAACGAAATAGGGCATCGTCTCGGTCCGCCGCGAGGCGAAAACGCCGACGTCGGGGCTGCGTAGAATCTGGATGGGCTTGGCATCGGCTGATTCGCGGTCCGGAGTGGGGAGTGCCGTGCACTCAAACGCACGGGGTCGGAGCGGTCCGTCGATTCGCACCCATCCGGTCGGAGGGTGGCGCCGGTAGAGATGTGAGGCCGGGCCGCGAAACCCATCGCGTCCGTGCTCTTCTTCAGACAGGCCTTTCGGCACATCGACATGCGCCTGATTGGGAGCGCTGCCTTGTTTGATCAAGTACATCGCGAGCCCCCTGGCAGGATGTTGCAAAAGGTCGCCGGCTTCGTACTCGGCTCGAAACAATCCTCAACGTACCCCAGAGGATATGCCTCCGGTTGTTTGTCGCCTGCGGTCTCGCTGAACGGCCTTTTTGAACATCTTGAATAACCGACGGCTTTCGTTATGTCTTGTTATGGGTTAGTCATGATGCTCGCCGTGTCGCTTGTCCGGCTTCCTCGCGCACCGGGATCGCGTCGTAATCGATGATCGTTTGCTCGACACCGGTGATCTGGTCCCGCTCGATGTCTTTGTAGAGCGACTCCACCGTCCCGCGTACGAACGTCTTGGCTTGCTCGTCTCCATGCTGACGTTGTGTCAGTTCCAAAAACATACCGGCGCCCGGAAAGAGGGGATACGTAAAGCGTTGCTTGAGGGGACCGAATCCATCGCGCCCTTCCTTCAACGGGCCGCTGAATTTCACGCCGTGCGCTTCCCACTCACGACAGACCGCGTCGATGTCATCCACTTCAATGGCGACGTGCTGAATGCCCTGCCCGTATCTTTCGATGAATTCATTAATTTGCGACTTCACCAGCTTGTCGCGGCCGTGCATCAGCGCGACCTTGGCATTTCCGCGCTGGACCACCACGGTATCCATGCTGGATTTCTCGCTACCCACATCTTGTGCCGACCAGATGACTTCGAATCCGAGGATTTTCGTGAAGAGGTATTCGGCGGCGGCCAGATTTTCGACGCAGAGCGTGACATGATCGATCCCCGTGGACTCCTTCATAACTGCCCTCCTCTCACTGTTCACCGAGAGCGGGTGAGTCATTAGTTTCTGCTCTGCCGTCAGTATAACAAATAAAATGCATGATGCAATATAAAAAATATATTAAATTCCGTTAACGGAGACCTGTATTCAGAATAACAGGAACGCGATGAAAGAGATTGTAAGCATATAGGTCAGTCAGTTTATGACTCAAGCATTGTCTTGCCATGATGATAGTAACGTTATATCATAGGTCAGGATGATGATGGTGTGAAGTAAGTGAGGAGGTGCGTCATGACCTTCTACGAAGAGATGCGGGCAGAGGTGCTGCGGCATGGAGCCATCAACAATGCCTATCTCAACCGGTTTAAAGCCGGCGCCATTACCAATGAAGAGTTTCGGCAGTTCGCCGTCGAGTTTTATAACTTCGCCCGGTTCTTTCCAAAAATTCTCGTGGCCCAGTTGGTGAATACTGAAGACGAGGCGGTGGCCGACGAGTTGACACAGGTCCTCTATTCGGAGCTGGGCGATGGATCGACAAAACATCGCCATGAGCTGCTGTACCGGGACTTCCTCCGGTCCATTGGCGTTTCCATCCATGAGGCGATGGCCGGGTCCATGCTGCCGTCGACACGGGCCTATATCGACGGTATGGAGCAGCTCTACAGCAGCGGCAATCACGCGCGCGCGCTAGGCGCCTCCTTCGGTCTGGAGAATATGGCAATTACGATGTGGGATCTTCTGATTCCGGGGCTGCAGAGACTTCGCAAGACTCAATACCCAGGGATGGATGTGACCTATTTCACCTTCCATCGTGAACTTGAGGCGACGCACGAAGCGGCGATGGAAAAGGCGGTGGCGGCGATGGAGACTAGGCCGAGTGTTGAATCCGGCCGCCTGTCTGCGGAGGAGCGCGAGGAATTTCGCGGCGGGATGATCGCCGTCTTGGATTATCTCGAAGGCTTCTGGAAGGGATTGAATCAAGCAGAGGCCGCAACCGATGTGATCAAGAGAGCTTCTTGATCGTCCCGCTGGTATCATCGGTCTCATGGAAGACCGATTCGTCTTTCATGAGAAGAGCCGCCACGGCGAAAGGCATGCATGCCGGAGATCCCCAGGTACGTTGAGCAGGTCAAGGACCGCTATGGCCTGGCGAGTGATTATGCCCTCGCGGCGAAGCTCGGTATTGCCCAGCCCGACGCCAATCTGATTCGGCGAGGATTGAAGATTCCAAAGCCCGAGCTTTGCATCAAGATGGCCAAGCTCCTGGGCAAGAACCCGGTCGAACTTCTCCTCGCTGCTCAGAAAGACAAGGCGCCGGCACAGGCGAAAGAGTATTGGACATTGGCCTTGACCGCCGTCGATGTCATGCTGCATATCCCCAAGAGTCCAAAGTACATCCCTCGAAAAGTTGAAGCGATTGGCCGGGAGTTGCGCCAGCTTGAATCCCAGACCTTGACCTATGGAGGCGCAGCCGCCAGTGCGGAAGCCGTTCGCTTGATGGAAATAGCGGAACGATCGGTTGATACGCTGATGGAACGCTGGAATATTTGGAAAAAGGGGGAAGCCCTTTATCCAAGCTATCTCTTAGCGAATCAGGCCGCCGTGCGACGGGGGGTAAAGATCCGCCGATTGCTGGTCCTGACTCAGCAGGAAATGCAGCGGGCGCCATTGGTGGCCGATGCCGTGCAGGTGATGGACGATCAGCAGCGCGCGGGCATTAATATTTATTACGCGTTCCGGGAAGAGCTCATCCGATCGCCGGCTTTTCAACGTTTGGAAGAAGACTTTAAAAAGCATGGGGCTGCCCAGGATCTCAATGCCGCGATGTTCGATGGCGAAATCTTGATTTTTTCTCAATCGTACGGGCAGGTTCCGCTCGGAATGGTTGGAAAGCCGACGCCGATCACCATGATCAATGAGTTGACCATCACCTGGAAGCCAGAACTGATACGTGATCTGGATCCGGCGTCGCTGTTCGATATGACCCGGTATGTCTTTGAATATGGCGGGGCGCCGTCGTTTAAGGCGCACGTGGCACGTATGAAAAGTGTCTTGCATGAGGGTCGATCATGAAATTTCCTTCCGAGCCTTTTAAGATCAAAGTTGTGGAACCGATTCGCCGGACCACACGCGAGGAGCGGGAACGACTGCTCCAAGCGGCGGGGTACAACTTGTTTCAGGTGCCGGCGGAGAGCGTGTACGTCGATTTGCTGACGGATAGCGGCACCTCGGCGATGAGCGACAACCAGTGGGCGGGCCTGATGCTCGGTGACGAATCGTACGCCGGCAGCAAAAATTATTATCACTTCGAGGAAACGGTCCGATCGATCTTTGGCTATACGCATGTGATTCCGACGCATCAAGGCCGTATGGCGGAAAATCTTCTGTTTTCTACCGTCGTGAAGCCGGGCATGTGCGTGCCGAACAATATTCATTTCGATACCACCCGCGCGAACATCGAACACCAGCAAGCCGAGGCGCTCGATCTCGTTATTAAAGAGGCGTACGATCCGCACTGGGATATTCCTTTCAAAGGGAACATCGATCTC
>JAICXS010000042.1 GCA_025934615.1 Nitrospiraceae bacterium | reverse complement strand
GGATGGACCCGGCCTACCCCGATGAGCGAAAAAATCACCTGCTTGTCATTACCCATGCACCCTCCGATTATCGACCAACGCTGTTTTTACCGCACCGATCACCCGATACGCAATCTGATTCGAATGCGCGATCGTGTCGGACGACGCCTACTAGAAAGGTCACGCGACACGCAGTATGATTGTATCCCATTGGAGGTGCAGCATGCTCCCGATAGCATTGCTCATCGCCTTATTAATCCTGACCTGGGGTGCCGCGGTCGTGTCGGTTTATATGGAATCCGAGGATTCCGGCCGACCATCGGATGACACGAGCCGGGATAAGGATTATTACGACGCCGCATAACGGGTGGCCGAGGTAGGCCACTTAGGGTAGCCGGAGCGGCAACCCCGCATGCCGCGCCAGTCAGGTGTGCCTTCTCTCCTTCCTCTCTTAAGTGCTTATCCTCCAACGGCTTCATCCTTCCTTCTTCTCTTCTCTCTTATGGTATGGTGAACCACCGTGCAAATTCCCGATTCACCTCTCTCTCCTCCTGCGAATGAAGCGGCGCCTGTGCCGGCCCTCGTGCGGCGCACGCGGTGGCGGGCCTTAGCGCATCGCAATTACGCGCTCTTTTTCACGGGCCATGGCCTTTCACTGTGTGGAACCTGGATGCAGAGCATGGCGTTAGCCTGGCTGGTCTATCGGCTCAGCGGTTCTCCCTTTCTCCTGGGGCTGGTGGAATTGGTCTCGCGCGCGCCGATCCTCGTCTTCGGCATCGTCGGCGGATTGTTTGCGGACCGCTGGCCACGACGGCAATTAATGATGATTGCGGAAGCGTCGTTGCTCGTACAAGCGACGCTGTTGGCTATCCTCACCCTGAGCGGCGCTATTACCATTGGATGGATTCTGGCGCTCGCCTTGTTATTGGGCATCTTCAGTGCGCTGGAAATACCCGTCCGGCAATCCTTCGTCGCCGATCTCGTGCCTCGTCAGGACATTCCGTCAGCCATTGGGTTGAATTCTTCGCTCTTTAACGGCGCAAGAATTGTCGGTCCGTCGCTTGCCGGCTTGATTGTCGGCCTTGCGGGAGAAGGCGTGTGCTTTGCCATCAATGCCGTCAGCTTCGTGATTATTCTGGCGTGCCTGTGGGCGATGCGCCTTGAGCCGAAGCGTCGGCACACGACCGGAAATGCGTGGGAGCAATTGCAAGAAGGCGTGCGCTATGCCTGGCACACTCCGCACGTCCGGGCCGTCCTGTCCGTGACCGCCATGCTCAGTATCGTATCCATGCCATACAGCACGCTGCTGCCAATCTTTGCCCGCGACATTCTTCACCGTGGACCAGAAGGATTGGGCATCCTCATGGCGGCAAGCGGCATCGGCGCGTTAGCCGCGGCCTTGCGTCATGCAGGGCGGGACACCGTCAAGGGGCTGGGACGCGCAATAGCGAGCGCGGTCGCTTTGTTTGGGATATCGCTGATGGCCTTCGCGCTCAGTTCACTCTTTTGGATATCTGCGGTAGCGATGGTCGGTATCGGGTTCGGGATGATCAGCAGCCTCGCAGGGATTAATATCTTGCTGCAGAGCTTAGTGCCGGACGCGCTGCGCGGCCGCGTCGTCAGTTTCTTCACCACTCTCTCATTGGGATTTACAATTTTCGGAAGTATGTTGGCAGGGATCGGCGCAACATATCTGCCGGCTCCCCTGATTGTCATGATCGGTGGACTCATCACGCTCCTGACCGCCGGTGTCTTCTGGAGATCGCTACCCGCCATACGCCGGCACATTCATGAGCATGGGCTCATTCCATCGGACCAGGTGACGGCCTCGTGACCAAACCACGGTACCATTTCAGCCGCCACGCATGGTGCTTACTCATCCTCGTTTCGCCGGCTATCCCAATGGGGGATCTTCATGATCTTCGCCCGTGAGCACTTCGTTCTCCTTCCCTTCCACGTCTTGGAATTCCGACATGATGCCCTCGAGCACTTGCCGGCGCTGTTGGAGCGCTTTTTTAGGCAGGTCTTGAGCGGATTGCTCCTGGGCTGATTCGGGCATATTGACCAGCGTCTCCGCTTCCGCGAGCGTCGCATACTTATAGGCCTCGAGCCGGGCATCTGATGGCCCGAAGTGACGGCCCAACAACTCTTCCGTTTCGTTGTCGAATTGAGCCAGCTCCCGGTCGTTTGCCTGGCGATGGCCAAGCGATTCCAGTTTTTCGAGTTGAGCGTGCAGTTGAGTGGTCCGGGTGATCGGTGAAAACGAGGAATTGGTATTCGGCATCACATCCTCCTTAACAAACAACAGTGCCATATGCGTGACATCTTCAACCTGCCAGCAAGAGCCGGGCCTTTCACGCTTGTAGAAAACTAGAAATCGATGGGCTGTATATTAACGACTTTTCGGAATGGGTGATAAAGAACCCAACCCTCGTGGGGGAGCACATTGTCCTCGCAGGGACAATCCATCCAGCGAGTCTTTCGCATACTCACATTGCTCGATGGATCGCCAACGCTCTATAATCTCGACCGTGAAACGCTTATCTGGAAAGGTTGCCATTGTGACCGGAAGCAGCAGCGGCATTGGAAAGGCCATTGCGCTCACCTTCGGACGGGAAGGCGCACGTGTCGTTGTGGCTGCGAGGCGGCAGAATCTCTGCGAGCGGACTGTCGCGCAAATCCATGCGGACGGCGGCGAAGCCGTCTCGATCCCTACCGATGTGACGGACGAGTCGCACGTAGAGCGCCTCTTCTCCGACACGGTCCGCCAGTTTGGGCGACTCGATATCCTGGTGAACAATGCGGGCATCGGCGGCAGCGGGCGTCTTGTCGATATCAGTACGGAGACATTTGATCGCGTGATCAAGACCAACTTGTACGGAACCTTTCTCTGCGCCCGAGTGGGCTTCGGTCACATGATGCGTCACGGCGGCGGCATCATCCTCAACATATCGAGTGTCGCCGGTATCCAAGCCTGGGCCGGCACAGGCGCCTATAGCGCGTCCAAGCACGGCATCATGGCGTTGAGCAAAGCCATGGCGGATGAAGGACGCCAACATAACATCAAAGTCTGTGCGATCTGCCCAGGTGGGGTGGCGGATGAACTGGTCGATGCCGCTCCTGAAGATATCGAACGCAGTGGCGCCATTAGCCCGTTCGATGTGGCCGAGACATGCGTCTACCTGGCGACGCTCGGCTCCCATGCCATCGTACAACAGATCGTCATCGATCGCATGATGGCCGATTGGTAATGGTCAAGCCCGGACGCTATCGTCATTATAAGGGACAGGAATACGAAGTCATCGGATGCGCACGGCATTCTGAAACGGAAGAAGAGCTGGTCGTATACCGGGCCCTGTACGGCGATCGTGGCCTATGGGTGAGGCCGGTCGCGATGTTTGTAGAACAGGTTCAGCTCGACGGCATGTCGGTCCCTCGCTTTTCATTCTTGCAGGAGGCGAATCAGGATGAGCATTGATTTTCGCCGGGGCACGAGACGACTGGCCTGGGCCATTTTCTTGGTTCCTATTGTTTTGATCGTGTTGTACCTGCTGCTCGTCTTGAACTGGAGCTTTTCGGACGGAGACCGAGTCGGCTATCTTCAAAAGTTTTCACACCGAGGATGGCTCTGTAAAAGTTATGAGGGCGAATTGGCAATGACGACGGTGCCCGGTGTCGCCCCGATGATTTGGACGTTCAGCGTCTGGGACAAGACCGTCGCCGAGCAAATTAATGCGTTACTCGGCAAGAAAGTCATCCTGCATTATCGCGAGTTCCGCGGTATCCCGACGGACTGTTTCGGTTCCACCGACTATTTTGTCGACGGGGTGCAAGAGGCCAAGGACTGACTCCATACGCAATGACGACCCCAGGCTTGCGGCACAGCGCGTTTATCGCACGGTCGGTCGGTATCGTGGCGATCGCATCGGGGTTTGTGATGGGCATGTATGGGTTGGATTATCCCGACTCAGCCTGGTTTCCGACGTCTCTAGGATTAATTGCGACCGGTATGTTGGCCCAGGGATACGCGCTCTATTGTTCCCTTCGCCGGATACGGAATCAGAATCGTCCTCCTCGGCAATAATATTCTGCATCGTACGGTGGCTATGAAATTTTGCAGTGATTGCGGGTCGCCAGTGTCGCGGCGAATTCCACCCGGAGACCTCCTCTTGCGATTTGTCTGCGATACCTGCCAGACAATCCATTATCAAAATCCAAAGGTTGTCGTTGGATGCCTTCCCGAATGGGACGATGGCCTTTTATTATGCCGCCGTGCGATCGATCCGAGGATAGGGTTCTGGACGTTTCCCGCGGGGTTCATGGAGCAAGGCGAGAGTGCCGAGCAAGCCGCGGCGCGCGAGACATTGGAAGAAGCGCAGGCCGAGGTCGAGATTACCTCACTGTATGCGGTCTTCAGTCTTCCCCACATTAGTCAGGTGTACATGATTTTTCGCGGCACCATGCGAAGCGCCGACTATGGGGCCGGAAATGAAAGCCTGGAAGCGCACCTCTTCCACCCGACTGCAATTCCTTGGGAGACGCTGGCATTTCCGGTCATCGTTGAAGCGTTGCGTCGCTATGTGAACGATAAAAGCCGGGGCGTGTTCGATCTTCATGTGGGGACGGTCGCTCCCCGGAAAGTGTGAACGATGGGGCATCGTTGCTTGGCATGCCTTCTTCTCATCGCGTTCTGGGTGGTCCCAGTCGGCTCTTTGTCGGCGCAGGACCTGCCGGTCACGCCGGAAAACAATCGGCCCTATACATTGACTGTCGGGGTCAGAGAGTGGCTCAGTCACGGGCAAAGCGCGCACAATATCGGCGATTCCGGCGTGAATGTCCGCTCCGAACTCACATGGCGCGGCCTCAATAGCGCCATCACGCAAGTCAATGCCGATCTCGTGGTCCTCCAGCGACTCCTCATGAACGTGTCCATCGGCTATGGGACCATCGGGAGCGGTACGCTGTTGGACCAGGATTGGGAGGGAAATAATCGTACGCAAAAGGCGTCTGAAACGCTGTCGCGATCCGATAATGGCAGCGTGCTGATCATTTCGGTGACTCCGGGGGTTCGAGTGTTTCACTGGACAGTCCAAGACAATCCCGTCTTAGGAGGCGTTGACTTCTTGTTGGGTTATCAATATTGGCAGGAAAAGTATGCGGCCTATGGACTGCAAGATCTCTTTCCGGGAGGCCGGGACGTCCCAAGCAACGTGATTGGTATCACACAAACCAATCACTGGCACAGCTTGCGCCTCGGCACGCGAATAACCGTCCCGGTCCTGAGTTTTCTCTCGTTCAAGGGCAGCGCGTTTTACATCCCCGTCAATTATTATCGGCAAAATGACGTCCACCATCTCAGGGACGATCTTCAACAGAACCCCAGCTTTCTCAGTACGGCGACCGGCGGCAACGGTGTGCAGCTAGAAGGGTCGCTATCGGTGCGCGTGTGGCGTCAATTGACCGCTGAAGCAGGGTATCAATATTGGGATATTAAATCGGGGCAGGGAACCATTACGCAGTACAATGCCGACGGAACCATCGGGCAAGGACAACACAACGTCGATAATACGAGAAGACAAGGCGTGTTTTTCGCTGTCAACTGGATTTTTTAAGGAAACCGATGGATGGAGAAGAACGTCCGGGTCACGCCCCATTGGCATGAAGAAATTCGAACAGACGTTTGTTTTCACGGGCACTGCGCAAGAATTTGAAGCCGATCCGCTTGGGGCTTACCGATCGAACCATGGCGGCCACTTCGATCGGCATCTCCTGCTCCTTGAGGAACATCTGAAGATAAAAAATATCGTCGACTTGCACCATCGTCTCGCATTCGATAATGCACCCACCCATGGAAATGTCTCGAACCATACCGGTTCCGCGAGTTCGGCCGCCGGAAAACGACAGGGCGAGGCGTACCGGGATGCGCTTATGTTCCCGGCGATCGAGAAGATGCTTTGAGTAATTTCTCCCAATGTGAAACGCCAGGAACCGGTGGCTGCAGGACTGACATCGAAACGGCGCGACAAGCAGCAGCATAGCGATACGCTCGGCAATATTGAAACAATGCGACCTTAGAATGCCGTCTTTCCCGCAGTCAGGACAGGTCAGTATGCGCGCCATCCGCTACCCAGTAGTGTGAAATGTCTCGTTCTGTGAACAGTATAGCCGACTTGGCGTTTCGTGCTCCGGCGGAGAGGTCTTGAACGACCGGCGTAGATCGATACGACCTGCACCTTTTGTCTTCATGCGATAAACTGGACTGGTAGACAGGAGGCGCAAATGACGGCGATGCATCAAGAGTTGGATGTCCTTCGGTCGGCCGTGCGGCAGGCCGGACAACAAGCGTTGAAACTGGCGGTGGAAGGGTTCGAAACCCATATCAAAAAAGACCGCTCGCCGGTGACAACGGCCGACCTCGCCGTCAATCAGATTTTGCGTGAACGGCTTCTTACAGCATTTCCGCACGACGCCTGGTTATCGGAAGAATCTCCGGATGACCCACGCCGATTGGAGAACGCACGGGTCTGGGTCGTCGATCCGATCGATGGGACAAAATACTTCATGCGAGGCATTCCCCAATATGCCATTTCGGTGGCACTCATCCAATCTCATCAACCGGTGGTGGCGGCAGTCTATAATCCCGCGACCGATGAATTGTTTTCGGCTGTGCGCGGGATAGGCGCCTGGCTGAATGGCCAACCGATTCACGTCACGCCTGCGCGCAATGGCCGCCCCGTAATTCTCGTCAACCCACCCGCGTTGGAGCGTGGAATGTTTCGCGCGATAGAAACTGCGGCTGAGTGTCGTCCCATGGGATCGATTGCTTACACCCTGGCGCTTGTTGCCGCCGGCCGAGCCGATGCGACGCTCAATGTCGATGGATTGAATGAATGGGACGTGGCGGGCGGCGTCCTGCTCATCGAAGAAGCGGGCGGAGCGGCCGTAGACCGCAATGGCAGTCGGCTGTCGTTCAACGAAGCAAAAACCACTATTCGAGGTGTTTTAGCAGCCGGCAAGGACCTGCTCGATCGTCTGCTGACGTTCACCCATACCCTGTCTCGTTAGCTCTATTCTGTTCACACGACGGTTCTCCTAATCCGACAATCTCCTGTGGCATCTGCGGACAGGGGCCCCCGTCCCTCTACCGATAGTCCTCAATGACGAGCTCCCGTAGAGTAAAGATATTGATCGCCGCACGATTAGCAACAAAGGGAGGGACTATGTCCACCATTGAAAAATCCATCGAAGTCAACGTGCCTCTCAAGACGGCATACAACCAGTGGACCCAATTTGAAGAATTCCCCAAGTTCATGGAGGGCGTGAAAGAGGTCAGACAACTGGACGACAAGCGGCTACGCTGGCGCGCGGAAATTGCAGGCAAGGAAAAGGAATGGGAGGCGGAAATTACCGAGCAGGCTCCCGATAGACGAATTGCATGGCGGAGTCGAACCGGTGCTCCAAATGGCGGCGTGGTCACGTTCCATCAAATTTCGCCAACGACTACGAAGATTATGCTGCAATTGGAATATGATCCTGAGACCTTCGTGGAAAAAACCGGCGATGCGGTGGGAATTGTCTCCATGCGCGTAACCGGCGATCTCGATCGCTTCAAGACGTTTATCGAGTCCCGCGGGCAGGAAACGGGCGCGTGGCGCGGAGAAATCGGCAAAGGAGGCGATGTGCGCAAGACCGGCTGACGCGAGTCCGACGAGTTCTAACGGTTTAAAGAGGCTTTCATGGCTCAGGCAGAGCGCAAGATCGATGTCCCATAAATGGTTACAATGACGGCGGCCTCCGGGTTAGTTCTGGGGGTCGCCTAGGCCTCGCTATCCATTCCGTCCGCTTCTTCATTGTGATCTCCGCTTCTCCCATCTGATATAATCCGCCTTCAATTTTGTTTCGTGGCCTCATGAAGATCGCTACCTTCAACGTCAATTCGATTCGGATTCGTTTACCGATCGTGCTGCAGTGGCTCGAGCAGCATCGTCCGGATGTGCTGTGTCTTCAGGAGACGAAGGTACCGGATGAGCTGTTTCCCACACTGCCGTTTGCGGGTAGTGGCTATCACCTCGCGTATCGCGGCATGAAATCGTACAACGGCGTCGCGGTGCTCAGCCGTAAAGAACCCGAATCGGTATATTATGGATTTGAGGATGGAGCGCCGGAGCTGGACGATGTTCGGTTAATGCGTATTATGATCGACGGCATTTCCATCATCAACACGTATGTGCCCAATGGATTTAAAATAGATTCCCCAAAATATACCTATAAGCTGGGCTGGTACACGCGTTTGCGCCTGTATTTCGAGAAGCATCTTTCACCCGACCGGCCTGCCGTTTGGTGTGGCGATATGAATGTGGCTCCCGAGCCGATCGACGTCCATAGTCCGGAAAAGCATCTGAAGCACGTCTGCTACCACGAAGATGCGCGTCGCGCCTATAAAGAGACGTTGGCCTGGGGATTTGTGGACGTTTTCCGCAAGCTCTATCCCGACCGGCAACAATTTACCTTTTGGGATTATCTGCGGCCGAGCTCGCTGGACAAAAATAAGGGATGGCGGATCGACCATATTCTCGCGACGCGGCCAATGGCTGATAAATGCACGAAAGTCGAGGTGGACATCGAACCGCGCCGCGCCATGTCGCCGTCCGATCATACCTTTTTGTGGGCTGAATTTTCGACCTAGAAGAGTTTTGACAGTTTGGTCCGTTCTCGTTCTAATGTAATCGCGAGCCGAACTGACCATACGGCTTGAACAGACGGTACTGACCGAACGGACTCAACGGTTTTACAGGAACCCGGTGAACGACAAATATCGAAAGCGCGGTGTGCTCCTGGTCGGTCATGGCGCGATTCCCACGGATTATCCCCGGGAACTGGTCACCAAGTTGAAGACGCTGGAAGCCCGACGTCGGGCGAGCGGGACAGAGCCGACCCCGGAAGAGACCGACCTGGATCGGCGCATTCGGCGGTGGCCTAGAACTCCTCACACGGATCCGTACCAAGCCGGCTTCGAAGCGCTCGCGGCGCACCTCAGCACACGCCTGCACGGCGAACGCTTCGCGATGGCCTATAACGAATTTTGCGCCCCGACGGTGGAGGAGGCCTTACAAGAGATGATCGAGGCTGGGATCACGACCATTACCGTCGTGCCTTCTATGCTGACCCCCGGCGGGAGCCATTCGGAAATTGAAATTCCTGAAAGTCTGAATCGCCTTCGGGCACGGTTCCCTCATGTGGAGATCCGCTATGCCTGGCCTTTCGATCTTCCCGCCGTGGCGACCATGCTCGCCTCTCAATTGCAGCGTTTTGATTCCTAACGGTCCCCGCGCTCCAATGGTATAATCCGTCCGATTATGGGCGAACACCCTAGAATGCGATGAACCGTACGATTCAGTGGCTCACCATCCATGCCTGCATTGGAATTGCGGCGGTTGCCCTTTCTCCTGCCGGCGAAGTTCATGGCGCGCTCGCTGCCGGCGCGTCTCCTGCCATGACCGAACAAGCCGATCCGACACCGGCTTCTTCGGAACCGGAACCACTCGACCCCGAGGACACGACCCCCGAGCCACATCCGGCCGAGACACACTATGTGCTAGGGGTGACGAGGCTCAATGCCGGCGATGTCCTTGGTGCCGCCGAAGAGTTGCGCGAAGCGCTTGGCATGCAACCGGGCTTCGTCGAAGCTCGGATAAGCCTAGGCATAGCGCTCTATCAAATCGGCGATCTCGATGGCGCGATCGAGGCCTATCGGG
>JAICXS010000471.1 GCA_025934615.1 Nitrospiraceae bacterium | reverse complement strand
TGATCGGTCTGTTCACGCGCCCGGTGGCCTTTGTGACATTCGCTTATCTGGCCAGTCTCTGGATTTCCGAGTGGGGCACCGCATGGATCTGGGAACTGCTGGTTCCGGTGCTCGCATCGTTTGCGCTTTTCGTGGGGCGCGCAGGCAGAACGTGGGGTGTTGACGCGCGGCTTGCGGAACGTCATCCCTCCTCTCCGTGGTGGTGATTTGAAATCATCGCCGGTGCGGATCTCAGTAGTCATTCCTACCCACAACGAAGCCTCGGCGATCAGCCGTGTTCTCGCTGACATTCCTGCGAATCTGGTCACAGAAGTCCTCGTCGTTGACAGCAACTCGAATGACGGCACGCCCGAAATCGCAGCCAAGATGGGAGCACGTGTCCTGAGCGAACCTCGCCGGGGATATGGGCGTGCTTGTCTCACAGGCCTCGCTGCCGCAAATGCGCCAGATGTCGTCGTGTTCCTCGACGGAGATTACAGCGATCGGCCTGCTGAATTACCGCTCCTTCTCGCTCCCATCATCGAAGGCAGCGCGGACATCACGCTAGGTTCGCGCCTCGGTAATCAGCGAATATCGGGAGCATTACCTTGGCATGCGGTGTTCGGCAATTGGTTAGCGGCGGGCTTGATTCGTCTTCTGTATGGGTTAAAGATCAATGATCTCGGCCCGTTTCGCGCTGGGCGCGCCCCCATCCTTCGTGAACTCGCGTTGCAAGAAGAGACCTACGGTTGGGCGGTCGAGATGATCCTCAAGGGCGCGTTACAGGGATTCAGAGTTGTCGAAGTGCCGGTCAGCTATTACCCGCGGATTGGAAAGTCAAAAATCAGCGGCACGGTGAAGGGAACAGTGGGAGCCGCGTGGTTCATTCTCAGCCGCATAGTGCGTTATTATTTTCGGCGACGACGCATGGACACTTCGCGCGCGGCGTGAAGGCCGATATGGCGATCTTCTATGGAAGCCGGCAACCAGACCAGCGCTCTGCGAGGCAATATCAGCACGCTCGTCATCATGGCCAAAGCGCCGAAAACAGGCAAGGTCAAAACAAGGCTGGCGCAGTCGCTGCCGGCGGCTGCGGTCATTGAACTCTATGGCTGTCTTCTCGACGACACTTTGACGCTGGCGCGATCGCTCGATCACGTCGACGTTGTAATCATGTGCCCAGCCTCCGATGTCAAAGACTTGGAGAGTTTCGCGCGAGACTCGGTGCGAGTTGTCGCGCAAAATGGTGAAGGTCTGGCTGCGGGCCTTAGTTCCGTATTCGCAACGTTCGTTACGGATGGTGAACAGCGCATCATCGCGTTTAACAGTGACAGCCCGCACTTGCCGGCACCCGTCTTGCAAGGGGCATTCGACACTCTTGCCTTCTGCGATGTGGTGGTCGGGCCCACCCACGACGGAGGCTATTATCTGGTGGGCGCCAAATCCAGCCATCCCGAGCTTTTCAGCGGGAACGGAATGGGAACGTCGAGTGCGTTGGAGACGCTCATGCAGCGCGTACGAGATCTCGGGCTCTCGGTGCGTCTCACCGATCCTTTTTACGACATTGATGTAGCGTCTGACTTGATCCGACTCGATACGGAATTACGGCAGTGTCCGCCGAGGGCACCGCGAACGGCCGCATGGTTGGAGCGGTGGAGGCAAGTGGTGGCTCAATTAAGGCCAGGCATCGGAGAATTGTGACGCTTACAGCATCCCGCAGACTCTATGTTCTCGGGATCATCTTGCTCGCGGCGCTTGCGACCTGCTCCCATAATTTCAGCAGCCGGGGCTCGCCCTCGTTTCTCATTCCGCTCGCAGTTGCGGGGCTTGCCTATCTTTTCGCAGTGCGCGAATTCCTTTCCGCGCAAGCGTTCCCGAGGCGTGTCGTGTTCATCGGGCTCATATCAGCTGCGATATGGCATCTCTTGTTTCTGAGATTGCCAACACGGCCGGATGATGACATTCATCGTTACGTTTGGGACGGCCGCGTGCAGCGGCTCGGTTATAACCCTTACACCCTAATTCCCGGCGATCCAGCTCTCGCTGCTCTGCACACCCCCGAAACCCGTACGCTCAATCATCCAGATCTGCCAAGCCCATATCCGCCAGGCGCTGAGCTTTTTTTTCATGCTGTAGCCGCGATTCACGAAACGGTTTTTGCCTTCAAAGTGGCCTTTGTACTTTGTGATGTTGGCATTGTCTTCCTGTTGCTTAGCGTGCTGCGCCGCAGTGGCGAGGGAGAGCATTGGGTTCTGGCATATGCCTGGCACCCTCTGCTCGCCATCGAAGTTGCAGGCAACGGGCATGTCGATATTGTCGGAGCGCTGTTGCTCGTATTGTCCTTTGTGGCCCTGGCTCGTCGCTGGCGTCCTCTCGCCTCTGTCGCATTTGGCTTAGCGGTTGCGGTGAAATTTCTTCCGATCGTGTTGCTTCCTCTCTACTGGAAACGCCTTCGTTTGCGCGACGCGGTTCTGGCCATTGCCGCAGTCCTGCTTCTGTACACGCCTTTTCTCAGGCACGGGCAAATCTCGACAGGTTCGCTCGGAACCT
>JAICXS010000367.1 GCA_025934615.1 Nitrospiraceae bacterium | reverse complement strand
GCGTGACACCCACATGGCGCCGTTGCCGGGAACCGCCTTGTATAGATTTCGGCGATGCAAAAGATTGACGACGACTGCATCGTGCCCCGTCGCATCCACGACTATTTTACTCTCCAACGCAATGGGATCGACGTGAATAATGTCGTGTCCGGCCATCTCGGCGGTCGTATTATTGACCACCACGCCTTCCAAAATTCCGTCTTGCCGCAAGATGAGATCGACCACGCGGGTGAGATTCATTATTTTTGCCCCGGCCTGATACGCGCCCGCGATCAAGGCGCCGGTGGCATGCGGCGGATTGACAATGTACATGCCGTCACACTCTTTGATTTGTTTGCACGGCACGCTGAGTTCGTTCAGGATTTCATTCGCGGGCGCGCAAATCGTCGCCTTGTTCATGAGATAGCCGCCGGACCAGAAGCCCCCGCCTAACGCCAGCGATTGTTCGACCACGAGGGTGCGAAACCCCATCGTGGCGAGATCGCGAGCACAAATGAGTCCGGAGGGGCCGGCCCCGACGATGATGACGTCGCTTTCGATCAGTTGATCGAACTCTTTGTACCATTCGCGGGCGATCTGGCGAGTGCTGTCGCGTTCGCGTAATGGCGCCGGTTTTGGCTTCCCCATGCCTGCTCCTTCACCGGGTGCTGAAAACGGTCCCCAATTCGTTCTCGGTTCGTCAACATCCTCTACGTACCCAGGAGTACGCCTGCGGTGTTAACTTCACCTTTGGTGGATGACCGGTTTGAGCATCCTGCCTGCTACTGATAAATTTCTGCCCCCGCTTTTCGAAACTCTTCGGATTTTTCTTTCATGCCGACTTCCAGTGCACGCTGTTCATCTAGCTGTTTCTGTACGGCATAGTCGCGGACATCTTGTGTGATTTTCATCGAACAGAAATGCGGTCCGCACATGGAGCAGAAATGGGCGACTTTGGCCGCGTTGTCGGGCAGTGTGGCATCGTGGAACATCCGGGCCGTATCCGGATCGAGTGAGAGATTGAATTGATCTTCCCAGCGAAATTCGAATCGAGCCTTCGAGAGCGCGTTGTCCCTGACTTGCGCGCCTGGATGGCCTTTCGCCAAGTCGGCTGCGTGTGCGGCTATTTTATAGGTAATGACGCCGGTTTTCACGTCTTCCCGGTTCGGCAGACCGAGATGCTCTTTCGGTGTGACATAGCACAGCATCGCACAGCCATACCAACCGATCATCGCCGCGCCGATCCCTGACGTTATGTGATCGTATCCAGGTGCAATATCGGTGGTGAGAGGGCCGAGCGTGTAGAACGGCGCTTCATCGCACTCTTTCAGTTGCTTCTCCATGTTGACCTGAATCAGATGCATAGGAACATGGCCCGGGCCTTCAATCATCACTTGCACATCGTGCCGCCACGCGATCTTCGTCAACTCACCTAAGGTTTCAAGTTCGGCGAATTGCGCGGCGTCGTTGGCGTCGGCGATCGAACCCGGGCGCAAGCCATCGCCTAAGCTGAAGGAAACATCGTAGGCCTTCATGATCTCGCAGATCTCTTCGAAATGCGTATAGGCAAAATTCTCCTGATGGTGGGCGAGGCACCACTTCGCATGGATGGACCCTCCGCGGGACACGATCCCGGTCATCCGGTAAGCGGTCATCGGAACGTACGGCAATCTCACGCCGGCGTGAATCGTAAAGTAATCCACGCCCTGCTCGGCCTGTTCAATCAAGGTGTCTCGGAAGATGTCCCAGGTCAAGTCTTCTGCTTTGCCACCGACTTTTTCCAATGCCTGATAAATCGGCACGGTCCCGATGGGAACCGGCGAATTGCGCAGAATCCACTCGCGCGTCTCATGAATATTTTTACCCGTGGACAGGTCCATGACCGTGTCAGCGCCCCATCGAATCGACCAGATCATCTTATCGACTTCTTCTTCGATGGAGGATGCAATCGCCGAGTTACCGATATTCGCATTAATCTTCACGAGGAAGTGACGGCCGATAATCATCGGCTCACTTTCCGGATGATTGATATTGGCGGGAATGATCGCCCGGCCACGCGCGACCTCATCCCGGACGAACTCTGGGGAGATGGTTGATGGAATGCGCGCGCCCCATGCCTGTCCCGGATGCTGCGCAATTCCACCGCCATGATTCCGGCCATGGCTGCCTGCCATCAAATCGGCATTGATCGCTCGGCGCTGGTTCTCCCGGATGGCGATGTACTCCATCTCCGGCGTAATCATTCCCTTGCGGGCATAATGCATTTGACTGACGTTGCGACCGGCCTTGGCCCGAAGGGGTGTGCGAATATGCTGAAATCGTAAGTCGGCGAGTTTGGGATCGGACGCTCGCATCCGTCCGTATTCTGATGTGACGCTCGGCAGCTGGTGCACATCTTGTCGGTCCATGATCCACTTGAGCCGGTGAGGGGCAAGACCGGCACGGAGGTCGATGGTGACGGCGGGATCGGTGTACGGTCCTGATGTATCGTAGACGGTGATCGATCGGTTCTCGACGGCAGGTCCTCCGTTAGCCGTCTTGGTCGGTGTGAGCGAGATTTCGCGCATCGCGACACGGACTCCCGGCAAGGTCCCATCCACATAGACTTTACGAGACGACGGAAACGGAGCCGTGGTCAGTGTGGGATCGACGGTATGATGGCCGTTTCCGTTGGCGGGACCTGTTCCGTTTCCGTCTCCGTTCGTGGTGGCTACACGGTTGTGCGAGGATGGTGGATGGTTCATGAGGTCCTCCGATTGTCCAAACAAAAAAGCCGCACCAGAAACAGGGTGCGGCTTGGTCGTCCAAAGCTGTCCGCTTCCCTACGCTGGCATTATCCAGGTCAGGTTCTGAGGGTTGTCCATTCGGACTCTCAGCCCGGTGGGAACGTTATACGGTCAACGTTAAACGTAAGAGCAAGAACACTCCGGCGAGTAACATTCACGAATAACGTGTAACGAAACCCAGGCTCCCCTAGCTGTAGGCGATCCTACACCGTGTTTTTTGCCCCTGTCAATTGGGCATTTCGGCCTATTTCCGTAAGAATGAGGCCCGGAAGATTCATTGATTGTAAAGGGAGCGTATCGTACAATTACCTTTGTTCCGACACGGAATGTAGAAGGATCGACTACGATGAAAGCGCTTGAGACGAGAGAGCTTCCGCTGACCGACTATCAACACCTCTCGGCAGAGGAGCTGTTTGCCCGCACCACGGCAGCGAAGCGCGCACTCGGTAACAATGTATTGGTACTTGGACACAATTACCAGCGCGATGAAGTCATCGAACATGCGGACCTTCGTGGCGATTCACTCATGCTCTCCAAGCTCGCCGCGCAACATGCCGAGCGACCCAATATTAT
>JAICXS010000342.1 GCA_025934615.1 Nitrospiraceae bacterium | reverse complement strand
CCGCATGTATTCGCTGTTCCCGCGGCTCGGCGACCGAAGAAAGCAGCTGGCCGGCAGCATGTCCGGAGGGGAACAGCAGATGTGCGCGATGGCTCGTGCTCTGATGGCTCGCCCCTTGCTTTTGGTGATCGACGAAATGAGCCTTGGTCTCGCGCCGGTCATCGTCCAGCAACTGACCGACGTTCTTGCCGACCTCCGCGGTGAGGGTGTGACCGTCCTATTGGTGGAGCAGGATGTGCATACTGCGCTTTCCGTGGCCGATCGCGGTTATGTTATGGAAACCGGCTCCATCGTCCACAGCGGCCCAGCCAAAGTGCTGGTCTCCGACCCGGCAGTTCGGCACGCCTATCTCGGGCTGTGAACGGCTCACAGTTGCAAATCGGCCCTCGGGCGCTCTGTGCGATAGCCTCTAGCGCAAGCCGCAATGGATGTGATTCCTGGTTGGTTGGTCAACTTAGTACCCGATGCAGCGTCGCGTGTTTTTTTGACCACAGCGCGCGAAAACATCAGGAGATTCCAGGCGATGGGCCCGATGAAGAACGCGATCTGCGATAACCGGCCGAGCTGGATGTAGGACAGGCCTTGATTGCCGAACCAGAAGTGTCGCTATCTAAGCAACCACGACAGTCAAGCGCTCAGCAGTGGCAAATCGGAGCGTCTTTGTGAACTCGCTTGATTTCCGAGAATGGGCCGCCAACTATGAGGCATGGCGACTTTACCAAACACGCAATTGCGTTTTAGCCACGCCGGCCTTCTAAAAAAGGGCCAGTGATCCCAGCCGGCCTCAGGCCGCCGGGACGTTATTCTCCATCTTCAGTTCGCATTGACAGCATTGTGTCGCTTTAGTGCCATGGCATGGGCGATCACGAGCGCGCCTGCGCTCAGTGAAGTCAATATCGTCGACCTTTGTGATGGAGTACGTGCGCGCGCACGAGTTGCTTCGTTCGTTCTGAGCCAGCCATTCGGTCGGCTTCGATCGGAGGTTTGTTCGGAAGCCTACCATCACTGGAAACGTCAGTCGCCGAAGGAAAAATTCTGATGTGGTCGATGTACCTTGATAGAGATCGCCGCCGGATCTTTTCGGATGCAGCCGTCGACGTCTCAATGTCCGTTTCGAACTACGGTCTGGTCGCCGCAAGGTTGACCGCTGCGGACTATTTCGAGGCGCTGCGGTTTGTCAGCCGTCTCGCCGGCTCGAGCAACGGCGCGGAAATCGTCAAGTTTTCAGAAGCGCAGTATAGCGCCCAGGCCAAAGCAATCCGCGAACACACTGACAATCTCTTCGAGCTCGGGCGCGGGATACTAGTCGGTGCAACACGTCCATTTAGGAGACATCTTATCACCGCTTGTTGCGCCATTCTGTAGAGCTACGTGAGCGTGCATCTGCCGTCAGTCTGACGGATTGCGTCAGCGCGAGTAGGATGAAATGCAGCTATCCGCCGCCAAGATCAAGACCAGACCGCCGATCGCGATTGAGGAGCGTCACTATGCCCGGCTCTCCGGTCTCGCCTCGAACGCGCATGAGCCGGCAGGCGTCTGCGAATATCTTCGGGAAGAACTGGAGCGGGCGCGCGTAGGATCACCGACTAACCGGAGTCCGGCGTCAGCTTGGGCAGCAAGGTCGAATTCCGAGACGAACGCATCGGAAAGGTGCAGGAGATCGTCCTAGCGTAGCCGTCGAAGGCGGATATCGCGCGCGGACGGATCTCTGTGCTGACGCATATTGGGACCGCTCCCATTGCACTCTCAGCCAATCAGACGATCTCGTTCCGAAACAGTTTCGCGGATCGTCGAGAGCTGACCGTGCTTAGGGTCACTGGTCCAGGATAGATCTTGGAATTCGAAACGGCGACCATGCAACATCGCCGGCAATAGCAGATGGAATTGGTTTCGGATGGTCTCCCCAAGTTCACTTTCAAGAGCCGATTCTGATGCATCTATCTATTCGATATCAAGGTTTAATATTCTTCGCTCGTCAAATAGGAGGAAAGGAGAGAATATCGGAACATACGGCAGGAAGTCGGTTTCATATACGTTGCTGACTCAATTCGCTGAGCTTACCTCAAGAGGTGCTTGCCATGAATAGAATACAACTTCGACCACCGCCTCCAAGTCACGAGATTAAACAAGCGAATGTATCTCCTCCATGCCTGACGCGTCAGGTCAAATCGAGGTTCGGTTATTGGATTCGAGACGAGGAGCTCATTTTCCTCAATGAGCTTCTCACGTTAAAGAGCGCAGTGGCAAAGGCTTCCATACAGACAGGCAAGGATGCCGATAGGCGTGTTGCCGATGTCCTTCTGGAGATGGAACTGCTTCAGGCGTCATTTTGTGATTTTCTCCGGAGCGAGATCGAGGCGAGGGGTGGACAAGCGATTGTAGGAATGCCCGGCGAAGAGGCCTTCAAAGAAATCCACGCGAAATGTGACCTGATGCAGGGGATCTCAATCGCTTCCCGCTGCCAAAGAGAATTGGTCGAAACCATCCAAAAAGCTCTCTTAATCATACCCGACCCTCAGCTGCGCGTTGTGCTCGCGGCCGTGCGGTGGCTCAAGTACAGGAACATCGAGCGTTTAAAGACCTTCTGACATAGGGGGTCTGCCAGATTCGATCGGCTTCGTTGAAGCGAACGAGAAACCACGCATGTCACACATAGCAATTCTTAGTGACGATCCGCGGAACCGCGGAGGAATCCACAATCATCCCACGGGATGGCGACGCTATCTGTACTCGACGAATCACAAGGACATCGGAACGATGTACCTCGTGTTCGCGACTTGCGCCGGCCTGATAGGCGGCGTCTTCTCGATCGTGATCCGCATGGAGTTGCAGCATCCGGGACTGCAGATATTTACCAATACGCACACCTACAACATGTTCGTGACGTCGCACGGCTTGATCATGATCTTTTTCACCTTGATGCCGGCGATGATGGGCGGATTCGGCAACTGGTTCGTGCCGCTAATGATCGGTGCCCCTGACATGGCGTTTCCGCGCCTGAACAACATTTCGTTCTGGCTTCTACCCGCGTCCTTTGCTCTCCTCATCATTTCGATGTTCGTCGAGGGAGAACCGGGCTCGCGCGGCGCTGGCACCGGCTGGACGCTCTACGCGCCCTTATCGACGTCAGGACATCCCGGGCCTTCGGTCGACTTCGTCATTCTGTCCATTCATCTCGCCGGGGCGTCGTCGATTCTCGGGGCGATAAACTTCATCACCACCATCTTCAACATGCGGGCGCCCGGTATGACCATGCATAAGATGCCGCTGTTCCCCTGGTCGGTCCTGGTCACGGCGTTCCTGTTGCTCCTGTCACTGCCGGTCCTCGCCGGCGCGATTACCATGCTGCTGACCGATCGAAATTTCGGTACCACGTTCTTCGCAGCCGAGGGCGGCGGCGATCCTGTGCTGTACCAGCATTTGTTCTGGTTTTTCGGCCATCCCGAAGTCTACATCATGATATTGCCCGGCTTCGGGATTATCAGCCAAGTGGTCTCGACATTCAGCCGCAAACCGATCTTCGGATATCTCGGGATGGTCTACGCCCTCGTGGCCATCAGTTTCATAGGCTTTGTGGTGTGGGCGCACCACATGTTCACCGTCGGGATGTCGAGTTCT